>JBHHTZ010000026.1:0-16441 GCA_046753605.1 Anaerolineae bacterium | reverse complement strand
CTCCGAATCATCCTTCGTCCCCTCTTTATCTCAGCCTCTCAGCTCCTCAGGCTCCTCTGCTCCTCTGCACCTCCGCTCCTCTGCACCCCTGCTCAACGCGCCAGCCGCTGCCAGATGCTGGCCATCCAGCCGGCTTGCGCTGGCTCCCTGGCGTGGCCGTTGCGAGACGTGGGGCGTGGCCGCGTGAACACTGGAGCCTGTTGCTCGGCCCTTACTCGCTCCACGATGCGGGCCATGGTTGCGACCGCTTCGACCGGGTACCGGCCACTCGCGGATTCGCCCGACAACATCACAGCGTCGGTGCCGTCCAGGACTGCGTTGGTGACGTCGCTCACTTCGGCGCGGGTGGGGCGCGGGGAGCGGGTCATGGAGTCCAGCATCTGGGTGGCTGTGACCACGGGCACGCCGGCCTCGTTGCAGGTTCGAATGATCATCTTTTGAATCAGCGGGACTTCCTCCGGCGGCATCTCCAGGCCCAGGTCGCCTCGCGCCACCATCACACCGTCCGAGGCCGCCACTACGGAGTCCAGCTCCATTACCGCCTCAGGTGTCTCGATCTTGGCCATCACCTGTGGGCGCGGCCCGCCGCCGGCATCGCGATGGATCAGCACCTTCAACTGCTGCACTTCGCGCGCCGACCTCACATACGACAGCGCCACCCAGTCCACCTGTTGCTGCACCACGAACTGCAGGTCCCGCCGATCTTTGGGCGTGATGGCCGGGATGTCCAGGCTGGCCTGGGGCAGGTTGAGCCCCTTGTTTGACTGCAAGACGCCGCCCACCATGACCAGACATTCGACAGCATCGGGGAAGGTTTCGATCACCTGCAATTCTAGCAGCCCGTCATCGATCAGCACACAGTCACCCGGCAGCACTGCGTCGGGCAACCCCTGGACCGGCACGGGTATCTCATCCGGCGCATGATCGCGGCGCGTGCTCAGCCGGACGGTGTCGCCCACCCCCAGCGGCAGGCTGTCACCATCCAGGGTTCCGATGCGCAGCTTGGCCCCTTGCAGGTCCGCCAGGAGTGCCACGGGCCGGCCAACATCCGACGCTGCCCGACGCACGTTGTCGATGGCCCGCGCGTGGTACGCCTGATCGCCGTGGGACAGGTTCAACCGGGCGACGTCCATGCCGGCCTCGATCAGCGCACGCAGCGTTTCAAGAGACTGACTGGACGGGCCAATGGTGGCAATGATCTGGACTCGCCGCATCCTGTGCACCTCCGCTCCTCCGCCCCTCAGCAGCAATTCCCGTTTTAGCATTATCGTCACGTGGCATAGGTTCGTAGTGGCGACTTTAGTCGCTGGTTACGCACCACAAACGACTAAAGTCGTTACTACGAACTCCATAACGGGAATTGCTGGCCCCTCAGCTTCCCTGCTCTTTGTACCAGTCGGCCTCGTACCACGGCACTGTCTTGGAAGGGAGCCAACTCATCATGCTGCGCAACTGCCGGCCCACCTGCTCAACGGGATGATCCATGTCCTGCCGGCGCCAGCGGTTGAAGTTGGGCCGGCCGGCCTTGTTCTCCTCGATCCAGCTCTGCGCGTAGGCGCCGTCCTGGATATCCTGAAGCATCTGCTGCATGGTTTTGCGCGTCTCTTCGCTGATGATCTTCGGCCCGCCGGTGTAGTCACCGTGTTCCGCTGTGTCAGAGACCGAATAGCGCATGTAGGTCAGTCCACCCTCGTATATCAGGTCAACGATGAGCTTGACCTCGTGGAGAACCTCAAAGTAGGCAATCTCTGGCTGATAGCCGGCATCCACCAACGTTTCAAAGGCAGCTTTGATCAAAGCCGAGATACCTCCACAGAGGATTGTCTGCTCGCCGAATAGGTCCGTTTCTGTCTCCTCGGCGAAGGTGGTCTCGATGACGCCGGCGCGTGCGCAGCCCAGGCCGGCGGCGTAGGCCAGCGCGTTTGCCTTGGCCTCGCCCGAGGCGTCCTGGTGTACCGCTAACAGGGCCGGCACCCCTTCACCCTCCTGGTACAGCTCGCGCAGCCGATGGCCGGGCGACTTGGGCGCAATCATGCTGACATCCACGAAGTCAGGGGGAACGATCTGCCCGAAGCGAATATTGAAGCCATGCGCGAACATCAGGGTGTTGCCTGGCTCCAATCCGGGTTCAATAGCCTCCGCATACACGCCTGGCTGGGTCGTATCCGGAATCAATATCATGATCACATCGGCTTGCTTTGCCGCGTCCGCCACCGTCGTAACCCGAAGGCCGGCGGCCTCCGCTGTGGGCCAGGATGAACTGCCCTCATACAGTCCGACGACCACGTCAACACCGCTGTCCTGCAAGTTCAGCGCGTGAGCGTGCCCCTGGCTGCCATACCCGATGACCGCCACGGTCTTGCCAGCAAGCCGGCTCAGGTCTGCATCTTTGTCGTAGTAGACGTTTGCCATTGTGTATCCTCCTCTTCTGAGATGGCTGGATAGCTGGTTGGCTAGAAGCTATCCAGCCATCTAGCTCTTTATGAAACAGATTTCAGCGCCGGCCGGCGGCCGTTCATGGGCGGCACTCTTTCTTCGCCACGTACCATGGCGACGCAACCGGTGCGCACCATCTCGATGATGCCAAAAGGCTCGAGCAAGTCGAGTATCGAGTTGATCTTGTCCTCGGTGCCAGTGATTTCCACGATGAGCGACGTCTGACTGACATCCACAATCTTGGCCCGGAAGATTTCCGTGATCTGGCTGATCTCGGCCCGAGCGCCTGCATCTGCCCGCACTTTGACGAGTGCCAGGTCACGAGTCACCGTCCGGTCTTGTGTCACATCACGCACACTGATCACGTTTACCAGCTTGTTGAGGTTTGCCTCGACCAGATGGGCATCCGTTCGTCCAGCGCCGACGACAATTGTCATGCGGGAAACACCGGGAACACTCGTATGCCCAACAGTCAGGCTGTCGATGTTGAAATTCCTGCGCCGGAACAGGCTGGCGACGCGGTTCAGCACACCGGGCTTGTCTTCGACCAGGGCTACCAGAGTTTGTTCTTGGGTCATGTCCATTCCTTCCTTTGGCTAATGGCCATCAGCCATTTGCTATCTGCCAGACTATATCTCCTGCAACTCAGGATCAGGCTGTGGAGTCCATTCGGCTTGAAGCGCGGCGATGCGTTCCGGCAAGGGGCGACGGATCATCTTGTCCAGATCAGCGCCGGCCGGCACCATCGGATAGACGATGTCCTCTCTTTCAACAACGAAGTCGATCAAGAAGGGCCCCGGCGTATCCTGAGCCCTGCGCACTGCTGCTTCGACGTCCTCACGCCGCTCAACCCGCAGAGCCGGGATGCCGTGGGCGTCGGCCAGCTTGACGAAATCGGGGTTGGCCAGCGGCGTCGATGCGTATCGCTCTTCGTAGAAGAACTCCTGCCATTGCCGCACCATCCCCAGATACCCGTTGTTGATGATGGCAATGTTCACGTCCACATTCTCCTGAACGGCGGTGGCCAGTTCCGCCTGGGTCATCTGAAAGCCGCCGTCGCCGACTATGGCCCACACTTCCTCGTCGGGCCGGCCAAACTTGGCGCCGATAGCAGCCGGGAACCCGAAGCCCATGGTGCCCAGCCCGCCGGACGTGATGAGCGTGTACGGTCGCTCGTGACGATAGTATTGAGCCTCCCACATCTGGTGCTGCCCCACGTCCGACACGACAACGGCCTTCCCGCCGGTGTACTCCCAGATATCGTGGATCACCTGAGCACCCAGCAGCCGGCCATTGGAGTCCTGGCGTATGATGTCGCGCGCCCGCGTGTCGGCCTGCCACTCGCTGATCTGGCTAAGCCACGCTGACCGGTCCCGTTTTTCCACCAGCGGGTTCAACTGTTGCAGGACAGTTCTAAGGTCGCCGACTATACCGAGGTCTACCGGGACGTTCTTGTTGATCTCCGAGGGGTCAATCTCGATGTGGATCTTTCTGGAATCGGGGGCGTAAGTGGCCAGATTGCCGGTGACGCGGTCGTCGAAGCGCATCCCGAAGGCCAGCAGGAAATCGGCGGCCTGGATTGCTTGGTTCGTGCAGGCCTCGCCGTGCATGCCCATCATGCCTAAGTTCAGGGGATGTGAAGCCGGCATGTTGCCAATGCCCAGCAGCGTCTGGGTGACGGGGACGCTGCCACGCTCAGCAAACTCCAGCAACTCTCGCATTGCGCCTGACATCAGTACACCGTGGCCAGCCAGCACCAGGGGGCGCTCCGCTGCGTTGATGAGTTCGGCCGCCCGCTGCACCTCCTCTGGCGCCGCCTCCGCCGGGGGGACGTAGCCGGCCAGCGAGATCGGTTCTTCGGGGTACTTGAATTCCGTCTCGGCGATCTGAACGTCCTTACAGAGGTCGATGAGTACCGGGCCTGGCCGGCCGGTTCGCGCTATGTAGAACGCTTCTGGGATGATGTAGGCCAGGTCTTCGACGTCCGTAACCAGGTAGTTGTGTTTTGTAACGGGCAGCGTGACGCCGGTGACGTCTGTCTCCTGGAAAGCGTCACCGCCGAGGGCTGTCGTAGGTACCTGTCCCGTGATGCACACGATGGGGGATGAATCCATCATGGCCGTCGCGATGCCGGTCACCATGTTCGTAGCGCCGGGGCCGCTAGTGGCCATGGCCACCCCCACTTTGCCAGTGGCGCGGGCATAGCCATCGGCGGCGTGGGTGGCGCCCTGCTCGTGGCGCGTGAGCACATGATGGACGAAGTCGTACTGCGTCATCGCGTCGTAGGTCGGCAGGATCGCTCCTCCCGGATACCCGAAGACAACCTCGACGCCCTCGCGCTTGAGACACTCCCAAACAATTTGTGCTCCGGTGCGTCGCATGTCTTTACCTCCTTCTTCGCTGGGTCGTTGCGAACCCCAACGGCCCGCAATATGCCGAAAAACACCAAACGCCTTCAACCCACCCCTCAGAGAGGGACAGGTGAAGGCGTCACTGCCTCTTGATCCTCGCTCAACGGTGAGATTCGCTCTGAATAGCTATTCAAGATCGGCTGAGTGCCTGCACAGACGACTGAAGTCGTTACTACGGACCCTCATTCACAGAGCACTACCCCGTTGAGCGTTGATCGCCGACACATTCCGGTGTCGGACTGGCCGGCCTGGCCGGCAATGGCACGACTCCGTGCCGCGAAACAAAAATGGCCCCCCGTTTGGGAGGCCTTTGAATCGGCTTGGTGTGGGCACTACACCTTATCTCATCCTCCCAAAGGGACTTAGCCCCTCAATAATGACGAGGAGCTCAAGAACGAGGACGACGATAAGGTCTAGCCGGTTGATCATCAGGTCGTTACAATTCCTTTTCCTGTGCAGATGTTCACTTCAGGTTGACGGCATTCTAACACATTATCGCAGATTTGTCAACCCCGGCAAGCTGAAGAACAGCGGATTGCTCGGATTCCCGGAGCGTGACCACTCTGAATCCGTACATCCGAGTGATCCGCGTTCTACTCAGCCACGAGCCGGTAGCCTCGCCCACGCACGGTCTGGATGTAGCGCGGCTCGCCCGGCTCCGGCTCGATCTTCGAACGCAGCCGGCTGACCAGCCGCTCGATCCGGCCATCATCCACCTCGTCAATGTAGGCCGTTCCCCAGACGCCCTCGACGATCTCGTACTTATCCACGACCTCGTCGAGTCGGCTGTACAACAGCACCAGCAGACGGTACTCGAGGTCGGTGAGCGGCTCGATTTGCTGCCCATCGACGTAGACGTGGCCGGCCTCCACGTCCACCCGCACACCACGGCCAGGCCGACGCTGGCGGTGCTTGCGTCGGGCAAAATCGGCGAACAGCGGGCAGAAGATGGCCGGCCCGCCTTCCCCGTACCGCACGAGGTGCTGGCGCCGTAGCGACCGCAAATCAGCCGGCTCGACGTCAGAACGAGCGACGATCAACTGCATCAGCGTGCCCTGTTCCGCTTCGGACAGCTCATCCCACAATCGGCCGCACTCACTGTGGACAATGAGATCGCTCTCCAGGCGCTCCCGGACCAGGCGGTGAATCTGCTGATCTGTCAGTTGATCGTGAATCTCAGGGCCGGTGATGTGCCCCAGGGCACTGCAGACGGCCTCTACCAGCCCGGGGTGTCCGTCCGCCATGCTTCGGATGAAGGCGATGTCGGCTTCGCTGAATGTCACGCCCTCACGAACAGCGTAGCGAGCAACCACGCGTCGGACGCCGGCCTCCCCCAGCGGCGGCAGGTAGCGCGTGTGATGCGCGAACAGTTCTGAGAACTCGCCGGCGTCGCGGTCGCTGCGGATTTCCCACAGGGCACGGTCGGTCGCGGTGACGTAGCAGACACCGGTCTCGAAGCGGTCTTTGAGGGCACGCAGTCGCAGAAAGACCGGGCCGGCCAGCGTCGCCATCATCGGGTCGAACTCATCAAAGCAGAGCACCAGGCGGTCGAAGCCAGCCTCGATCACAGCTTCCTCGATGGCGCGGTTGAAGCTGAGGGCAACGTGCAGCGGGGTCGGTGGGTGGATGAGGGTTTCGTAGTTTTCGCGGAGCTGGGTGAGCAGGGCCGGCATGTCTCCTCGGGCGACGACTTTGCCGCGGATGGAGCGCAGGATAAGCTCGTAGAAGCCCTGCTCGCTGCGGTCCAGCGCCCGATTGCAGTCGATGTAGACCCATAGGTGCTCGTCGGTGGCGTCAGCCAGCACGGCGTGTTTGACTTCGGGCAGGGTGAGGGCGCGCATCAACGCCGATTTGCCCATGTTGCTCACACCAACAATGGAGCAGCACCTGGCATCGGCAATGCAGTTGACCACGTAGTGCAGATCATCCTCCCGACCGATGGGATCGGGGAGATCGGGGAAGTCATGCATGGAGGGCGCCCTCACTCAAGCGAATCGATCACCGGGAGGTAATTGTGGCACAGAATGCCGGTGGGGTCAACAAGGTCACAGGCGAAACGGTGAGTCGATGTCACTGACTGACAGTCGCCACGACCCCCAGATGGTCGGAGGCAGTGCCGGCGGTGATTGCCACGTCACTCGCTGTCAGGTCGGGCGTGATTCGGATGTAGTCGATGCGCTGGCGCGGCTGGTCGGAGGGGTTGGTGTAGCCGGGCGAAATGCCGGCCAGGTCCAGCACGTCACTCAGACCGGCCTGTCGCAGCATTTCGATTTCGGGATCGCCGGGCCGGCCATTGAGGTCGCCCATGAATGCCGTGTGTGGCCGGCCGGCCCAGAAGTCGAGGATGACTTTCGATTGCTCCACACGAACGGCGCTCCCCTTTTCGGGGTGGTGGTAGTGCGTGCCGATGACATCAAGTCTCTCACCTTGCCCCACATCAACGCGCGCCCACAGAAAGCCGCGCAGGATTAGCAGGTCACGCGGCGGCAGATCATTCGCCTGGTGTTCCGCGATGGGAAAACGGCTGAGGATGGCGTTGCCCCACAGGGGATCGGCCGTGGGGCCGGAAATGTACGGCATATCCAGACGCTGCGACAGCCAGGTGAGCATGTCCAGCGAGCCGTCGATGACCCAACCGCGCGATACTTCCTGCAACGCAACCACGTCGGGTTGCTCCGCCTCGATCACCCGAGCCAGGGCCTCCATCCCGAGGAAACCGTCGGTGTCGAAGCCGTTGTGGAGATTGAAGGTCATGATTCGCACGGGATAGCCATCGCCGGTGACCGCTGCCGGCGTGTGCCACGTGACCAGCCTGACCAGCGGAACGATCAGCAGGAGCAACACCAGCACCGCCGGCTGCGATTCGATGCGGACGAAGCCGGGCAAGGCCGGCAGCACCAGGGCCGCGCCCACAGCGCAGAGCACCACGACCAGCGCCGCCACCGGCGGCAGAACGGTATTGCTGAAGGGCAGGGCAATGTCGTACGCGCCGTAGTAGAGGAAGAGAAGGGCTGCCAGCAGGAGCATACCCAGGCCGTGAGCGATGGTGGTGCGGGCCAGGCCGTCTTTTCCTCCCCGCGCATCAAAGCTGGCGAGAATGACTGCCAGCAACGCTGCCATGGCCATCTGGCCGGCCAGAAACAGCGATGCGGCCACAATCCCCGCCGGCGCGGCCGGCAGCACGGCGAAGACCAGCCCCAGCCCCAACAGCACCACAATCGGCCACAGCCCGCGTCGAGCCTCGCTCAGCACCCAGGCGGCCACGGCCAGGCCGGCAGCGTGACCCAACAACACGCATCCGAACGCCAGCGGCTGCGCCCAGCCCGTCAGCGCCGTCAGGCGAGCGACGTTCTGGAAGATGAGCATCTGCAAGAACAGGAACGGTCCCACCGCCAACCAGGCCAGCGTCGGCCAGAACGGGCCGTCGCTGGCCGGCAAGCGCGGGTCGCCAATCGGAGAGCGGAGGCTGGCTGCCAGCAGGAGCCACTGGATCAACACCAGCAGGGCAATCAGAAGCGTGGGGCCGCTGCCGGCCTGCCAGCTCACATCATAGGCGCCGAAAGCGCCGTGCAGGGCGGTATCCAGGGCCAGGCCCAGCAGCAGCCCCAGGGCGAAGCGGCCGGAACCGCCGTCGCGCACGCGGCCCAGGCAGATTGGCAGAAACAGGACGAAGAGGACCGTCGCAGCAATGGCCAGATAGAGGTCGCCGAGTGGGTCGCCTGTCCAGAGCTGAATCGCCAGGCGCAGCAGGCCCACTCCGCCGGCTGTTAGAGCGAGCAGCCGGCCCGCTCCCAACAGCCGGCGGAGCAGGGCGGCCAGGAAGCCGGTCAGAAAGATGGCGAAGGCCAGCTCGCCGATCTGGATGGCGCTCCAGCCGATGCGGTCGCGCAGGCCGAAGACCATCAGCGGCAGCAGCACGCGCAGCGTCTGCATGCCGAACAGGACGGTGAGCGCCGGCAGGCCCAGCGCCACCCAGATCGACTGCTTCCTGAAATTGTTCACAGAGTCCCCCTACCGCCAATGGTAGATCATTCGCTACGATATCGCTAGAACAACCCGATCACCCGCCCCTCCTCGTCGATGTCCACGTTCATGTAGGCCGGCGTGGCCGGCAGACCGGGCATGGTCTTCATCTCGCCACACAGTGGGTAGATGAAGCCGGCCCCCACGCTGGCCCGCACCGCCCGGATCGGCAGCGTGAACCCCCTGGGCACGCCCTTCAACTGCGGGTCGTGAGACAACGACAGATGGGTCTTGGCCATGCAGATGGGCAGGTTCCCGAACCCATTCCGCTCGTAGGTCTGGATCTGGGTTTCAGCTTCGGGCGAGTACTCGACCCCATCAGCGCCGTAAATCTCCGTCGCGATGGTCTCAATCTTTTGCTTGATGGACTGATCCACGTCGTACAGGAAGTGGAAATCGGAAGCCCCCTCGCAGGCATCGACCACGGCTTCGGCCAGTTCCCGGGCGCCTTCGCCGCCTTCGGCCCAGTGGTTGGCCATAACGGCAGCATACGCGCCGGCCTCCTCGCCGATGCGCTTCACCAGCTCGATCTCGGCCGCGGTGTCGGTGGGGAAGCGGTTGATGGCCACCACCACCGGAATGCCGAACTTGCGGGCAATCTGGACGTTCCAGGCCAGGTTCTCACCGCCCTTCTCCAGGAGTTCCAGGTTCTCTTCCGTGTACTCGCGCGCCAGATCGTAGCCGGCCACCACCCTGGGACCTCCGCCGTGCATCTTCAGCGCGCGAATCGTAGCCACCAGCACCACCGCGTTGGGGACCAGCCCCGACGCGCGACACTTGATGTCGAAGAACTTCTCCATGCCCATGTCGGCCCCAAAGCCCGACTCGGTGACGACGTAGTCGGCCAGCTTCACCGCCACCTGATCGGCGATGACGGAACTGTTGCCGTGGGCGATGTTGGCAAACGGGCCGGCGTGTACGAAGGCCGGCTGCCCCTCCAGCGTCTGCATCAGGTTGGGCATGATGGTGTCTTTCATCAACACCGTCATCGCGCCGGCCACGCCCAGGTCTTCGGTGGTCACAGGATTGCCGGCGTAGTCGTAGGCCACCACGATGCGCCCCAGCCGCTGTCGCAGGTCTCTCAGGGTCGAGTGGTAGTCTTCACCCGACACCAGGGCCAGGATCGCCATTGTCTCCGATGCCACGGCAATATCGAAGGACGCCTCCCTGGGATAACCATCCCACTTGCCGCCCAGCCCCGACACGATCTTGCGCAGCCCCCGGTCGTTCGCATCCACGACGCGGTTCCAGGTGATGCTGAAGGGGTTGATGTTGAGGCGCGGCAGGCCATCCGGGCGCTGTCCACTGCGGGTGCGCTTCGCCCAGGCATCGCCCGGGTAGTTCCGCTCGTGCATCAGCCGGGTGTCCAGCGCCGCTGCGCACAGGTTGTGGGCCGCCGCCACCGCGTGGATGTCCCCCGTCAGGTGGAGGTTGAAGTCCTCCATCGGCGCCACCTGGGAATAGCCGCCGCCCGCTGCGCCCCCCTTGATGCTGAACGTGGGCCCCTGAGAAGGCTGTCGTAGACAGACCATCGCCGTCTTGCCGATGGCGCCCAGGCCCTGGGTCAGCCCCACCGATGTCGTCGTCTTGCCCTCCCCAAGGGGCGTGGGTGTGATGGCGGTCACATCGATGTACTTGCCATTTGGCGCATCCTTGAACTTCCGCAGCACATCCAGATCGACCTTGGCCTTGTACTTCCCGAAGAGATGCAGATCGTCTTCGGCCAGGCCCACCGATGCGGCAATCTCGACGATGGGCTTCAGTTCCGCCGCCTGTGCGATCTCGATGTCACTCGGTACGGTTTTTGCGAGCTTTGATGTCATTACAATGCCTCTCCTCATTCTAGATATTGGATACTCGGTATTGGATATTGGGGGCTGGCAAAGATCAGTATCTAATACCCAATATCTGATCTCGAATCTCCATCATCGCCGTCAGCCGCTCCTCCAACAACCCGTAACCGGTATGTCGGACCTCCAGCGGCAACCCCAGATAGCCGGCAATTTCCTCGGCCTTCGCGCGCAGGTCAGCGTCGTCGGTTTGCGCCAGGTAAACGACGCGGGTGTAGTTGTGGAAGTATTCGTCTTTGAGATGCGGGAACCGGTCAAGTCCCAACCCCCGCAGAACGGTGCCTCGGAAGGAACGAACCAGAAAGTCTGTCAGGAAAAAGGTGCCAGGCTCTTCAGCCATGAGCGTGTGGAACAGTGACCCGCCGTACATCTCGTAGCAGTGCGGGCCGGCCACTCGCTCAATCCCGTGGCGCGCCAACACCTCGTCCAATGCGCCCCGCGTGCCGCAATCACCGTAGACCACAATGATGCGGTCGTACCGCTCGCGAAGCTCCAGCAATCGCCTTTCCACATGCGGCGCGATGCGTTCCGGATGTATATGGTCCAGGGCCGGCACGCCCACTACCTCGGCATCCCAGCCATGGCGGTCGATGATGGCGAGAACTTCGCGGGCGAGTGCGCCGCAAATTACAAAGACGGTTTTCATGGTGAAGTATTGCGTACTGCGTATTGCGTAAACGCTGCGATGGGCAAAGAGCTCGATCAGAGACCTTCTCGCCTCGGTCAGAGACCTTCAATGAACCAAGGGTTTCACGTTTCACGCATCACGTTTCACGCCTGCGGCGTCTCTCTCTCCGGCGAAGGCGGCTGTCAGAATCCCCGCCTTCTCGATGCGATGCGATCCACGCCATGCAGTTCTCGTCGTGACCCATGAGCAGGTCGGCCGCCAGGATGGCTTTTCGGATCGCTTCCTCGCGGGGGTTGGTGATGGCCGCCGGCATGCCGCTGGCGATGGCCATGGATACGAAGTGGGCGTTGAGCGTCACACGATCGGGAAGACCGAAGGAGACGTTGCTGGCTCCGCACACGGTGTTCACGCCAAGTTCTTCGCGGACCAGGCGAGCGATCTCGAACACCTGCCGGCCGGCCCCCTGTACCGCGCCGGCCGGCATGACCAGCGGGTCGATGAGCACGTCCTCCTTCGGGATACCGCAGTCCATAGCACGCTCGACGATTTTCTTAGCCACCTTGAAGCGCTCCGCCGGATCGTGGGAAATGCCCGATTCGTCGTGGGAGATGGCGATCACCGCGGCGCCGTGTTTCTTCACCAGCGGCAGCACTGCCTCTAGCCGTTCCTCCTCGCCCGTCACGGAGTTCACCAACGCCTTGCCCTCGTATGCCTCCAGCCCCCGCCTGAGCGCCTCGACCACCGACGAGTCGATGGACAGCGGCACATCGGTGACGGATTGGACCACGCGAATGGCCTCGGCCAGGATGGCCGGCTCGTCGGCCATGGGGATGCCGGCATTCACGTCCAGCATCTGGGCGCCGGCCTCTACCTGGGCAACGGCCTCGGCCTCCACACGGCTGAAATCGCCGGCGGCCATCTCCTCCGCCAACTTCTTCCGATTCGTCGGATTGATCCGCTCCCCGATGATGGTGAACGGGCGATCGGGGCTGATGATGACGGTTTTGGTTTTTGAAGTGACGATTGTTTCCAAAGTTGTCTCCTTCTTGCGGGATACGGGATGCGGGATGCGGGATGCGCGTATCCCGTATCTCGCATCCCGCATCCCGCATCACATCTTACTCAATCTGCGTTGCGCCGGCCTGACGCTTGAGCATCTCCAACTCGCCCTCGGCCGCCCTCGGCACGTCCCGTTGCTTGTGGCGCGGCAGCAAGCCCGATTCTTCGATGATCTCCGCAACCAGTTCCTCCTGGCGGTAGGCCATCACGTGTACGCCGGCCACACCCTCAATTTCGCGCACCTGCTGGATCATCTCGATGCAGATGCGCTTGCCTTCCTCGCGCTTTTTCTCCTTGGGCGTCTTGCGTAGCCGCTCGACGATCTCGTCGGGGATGACCACGCCCGGCACTTTGGTGCGCATGAACTCGGCAGCACGGTCCGAGCGCAGGGGGCCAACCCCCACCAGGATATACACCCGCTCGTGCAGTCCCATGTCACGTACCCGCTGCATGAACTGGCGAAAGCGAGGCAGGTCGAAGCAGTACTGCGTCTGGATGAAGTCGGCGCCGGCCTCGACTTTCTTCGCCAGTCGCCTGGGACGCCAATCGTAGGGCGGGACGAAGGGGTTGGATGCCGCTCCCAGAAAGAGCTTCGGTGGCACGTCCAGCTTGCGACCGGAGAGGAACACCCCCCTGTCCCGCATGATCGCCGCCGTGCGCAGGAGTTGAACCGAGTCGAAATCGAACACCCGTTTGGCCTGCGGTTGATCGCCGGCTGTCACATCATCGCCTGTCAGGCAGAGCACGTTGCGGACCCCCATAGCGGCCGCACCCAACAAATCGCCCTGGATGGCAATGCGGTTGCGGTCGCGGCAGGTCATCTGCAACACCGGCTCGTAGCCGGCCCGCGTCAACAACGCGCAGATGGCCACGCTGGACATGTGAACGTTGGCCCCCGAGGCGTCGGTGGCATTGATTCCATCGCATACCTCTGCCAAAACCAGGGCGGCGTCGTATACGGCCTGGGGGTCGGCGCTATCGGGCGGGTTCAGTTCGGCCGTGACCGCAAAACGACCGGAGCGCAGGACCCGTTCGAGACGAGAGCCGGCTTTGATCTCAGTACTCATATCCAACCTGCAAGTTTCTGGTCCATACAACTTGTGCCGCGCATTCTCTCAACTCCACCCTCTTGGGAATTCCCGATCTACCCCCGTGAGCATGTTCATCCAGGCCGACGTGCCCTTGAGTTGCCGGTTGATCGGCGGTTGCAAGGCCCTGATCTCGTGACCGAAGGTGGGCATGAGCAGCGAACGCTCGTAGGCCTGAACCCAGACACATCGCATCTCCGGCTTGACTTCACAATGGCCGTTGGCACGCACGCCACCACACGGTCCGTTGCGCAGGTTCTTGGGACAGGTCATGGGGCAGGTCATGCCTGTGGAGTGCAGAATACACTGGCCGCATATCCGGCAGTCGAACACCAATCTCTTGCCCAGGTCCTCCGCCGGCCAGATGACCCGCTCAACCCGATCATAGCCCATCTGCGCGAACAACGGGTCCAGTTGTCGGAAGACGCGCTCAGTGAGATGGTACGCTACTTCCAACGCGCGGGACCGGTCTTGAATCCAACTTCGTACACTCAACTTTCCAACCTTTCAACCTTTCAACCTGCCAATGCCTCCATTCCGCTCTGGCTGGATCGCCAGATCCAGCCGCTGGGCGGCGGATTTGACAATCCGCCGCGAGCGAAAGTGGCACATTTGCCGCGATACCATTCAGATCTCAACCTGCCAATGCCTCTGCCATGGCCCGCACATGGGCCGGCGTGCTCCCACAACACGCACCGATGATTCTCGCGCCCATCTCGCGCACGCGAATGGCGTAGCCGGCCATCACCTGGGGCGTGCCGCTGTAGGTGATCTCGCCGTTCACCATTTCGGGGATGCCGGCGTTGGACTTGGCCACCAGCACCAGGTGGGGGTCGGCGGCGTGCATGGCCTGGATGACGCCTTCGATCTCAGCCGGCCCGTTGCCACAGTTGCCCCCCAGCGCCAGGGGCTGAAACGCGCGCAACGCCTCCAGCGCCTGCACCGGACTGGTCCCCATCATCGTGTGCCCGTGCGTATCGAAGGTCATGGTGGTCACCACCGGCAGATCGCTGGCCGAGCGTGCTCCTTCGACGGCCGCCTGCACTTCTTTCAGGTCGCTCATGGTCTCGATCCACAGGACATCGACGCCACCCTCGGCCAGCGCGGCCGCCTGCTCGGCGAAGCCGTCTCGCGCTTCCTCGAAGGTGAGCGTGCCCAGCGGTTCGAGAAGGTCTCCGCTGGGGCCCATGGAGCCGGCCACGACCACATCGTGGGGCGCTGCGTCGGCCGCCGCGCGCGCCACTTCGGCCGCCGCCCGGTTGAACTCGGGTACCCTCCCTTGCAGACCGTGCAACTGCAGCCGAAAACGACTCCCGCCGAAAGAGTTGGTCAGAATGATCTGCGCGCCCGCCTCAATGTAGCCCCGGTGCACGGTTCGCACCCGATCAGGATGGAGCACATTCCACCCTTCGGGCGGGTCGCCCTGTTGCAGGCCGGCGTCCATCAGCATGGTCCCCATGCCACCGTCGGCCAGGATGTAGTCGTGCGATGTTAGCAGTGATTCAAGTAGATTCATCATGCCTCCTGTTGGGAGATGGCTGGATGGCTGGATGGCTGGATGGCTGATGAAGTGAGCCCATCCAGCCATCCAGCCATCTAGCCACCTAGCCATCCAGCCATCTAGCTATCCAGCCATCTGCTTCCTGCGTTCTCCCATGAGCCGCTTCGCGGTCTCAACCGCCACCGCCGCATCGCGGCAGTACGCGTCGGCGCCAATGCTTTCGGCGAAGGCCTCGTTGAGGGGCGCACCGCCCACCAGCACGATCAGATCGTCCCGAATACCTCTGTCCTCAAGCGTCTGGATGACCACGCGCATGTACGGCATGGTGGTGGTCAGCAGGGCGCTCATGCCGATGAGGTCGGGCTGATGCTCCTCGATGGCCACCATGAAGTCATCGGCGGACGAGTTGATGCCGATGTTGACGATATCGAAGCCGGCCCCTTCCATCATCATGGCGACCAGGTTCTTGCCGATGTCGTGAATGTCGCCCTTCACAGTGCCGATGACCATGGCGCCAGCTTTGGGAGCGCCGGTTTCGACCAGCAGCGGGCGCAGGATCGCCATGCCGGCTTTCATCGCCTTGGCCGCCATCAGCACCTCGGGCACGAACAGGATGCCGTCGCGGAAGTCGTTGCCTACGATTTCCATGCCGGCGACGAGACCCTGGGTCAGCACGTCGTAGGGCGTCATCCCACGCGCCAGCGCTTCTTCCACCGCTTCGACCACTTCGTCGGCATAGCCGTCGTAGAGGTCTTCACCCATCAACTTCAGGAGTTCGTCGGTGGGCAGTGTTGCTACGTTGATCTCGCTCTCGCTCATACTATGCCTCGCTCGAACACGGATACTGGTTATTGGTTATTAGAGATCGACTGCCGGGCTCCACGTTTTACGTCTTCACGTTTCACGTCGCTCTCGACGATGTCGCCCACGTTTCTCACGACCATCCCTGTGCATTGGCGGATCCGGCAACAGATTCACCAGGTGCGGGAACGGGTCGCGGATATGTGGGATGTGCATGGCTGCTACGAATTCTTCCTGGAACTCCGGCTCGACGGCTGTTTCCACGTACTCCACCCAGCGCGCCACTTCCCGGGCCTCACGCCGCTTGTCGCGGTTCAGCAGAGCGATACGCGCCCCGTCGCCGGCTGCGTTGCCCACCGCGTAGACCCGCTTCAGGTCGCAGTCGGGAATCAGACCCAGAACCATGGCGTGCTTCGGGTCGATGTAGCTGCCGAAAGCGCCGGCCAGTACAATCTTATCTACTGTCTTGACGCCGGCCCGGTTCATTAGCAGTTTCGCGCCGGCGTACAACGCCGCCTTCGCCAACTGGATGGCGCGCACGTCCGCCTGGGTGACCAGAATCGGCTGGCCGGTCGCGGTGTCCTGAGGCCCCTCCCGAGCATCGTCCCGAGCCTGTCGAGGGGCCTGTCGAGGGGCCTGTCGAA
>JBHHTZ010000025.1:0-16522 GCA_046753605.1 Anaerolineae bacterium | reverse complement strand
GCGCTCGACCTCGCGCAGGCTGAGCATCCGTTCGTGGGCGTGCTGGCGAGCCTCCTCATCGCCCAGGGTCAGCAGCCCCAGCTCCAGGTAGATGTCGGCCAGGGGCAGGCGGATGTCGCGGCGCATCTGAACGATGCCTCGGAAGTCGTGCATCCGCAACTCCCGCACCAGGTCGGCGCGGTAGCGCTCCTCGATCTCGGCGGCCTGTTCCTCTGTCAGCCCCTGCTGGACCAAGACGACGCGGATCGCCTGTCCGTGGTCCGTTTTCACGAAGACGTTGTCCAACTGCGCCAGGTGAACCAGCATTTTGTGCAGCACGCCCAGTTTGGCGGCTTCATTGGCGTATTCGATGAGCGGTCGCCAGTCCTCCAGGGCGTAGATTTCGCCGCGCAGGCCGGCCAGCAGGGTGGCGAGTTCCTGGCGCCGCGTGCGCGGCCACCCCAGGGCAGTCATCAGATCCTCGGGCGGATCGGCGTCGGGGTCGGCGAAGGCCAGGATGCTGCGGGCGACCTGCCGGCGCAGGGCGTGGTTCTTTTTCGCCGTCAGCCGGTCCAGGCTGACGTTCTTGAGCCAGCGGCGCAGGTCGTCTTCGTCATCGGTGGGGGCGCCGGCATCGGCCAGGGCGGTTTTCACGGCCTGGCGCAGCGATTTATCGGCCTCGATGCGCGCGTGGTACTGGTGCTGTACGAAACGATCCAGCCGTTTCTTGGCCGGCTCCAGGGGCACGTCCACAATCCCCTGATCCACCAGGCGCTTGGTATACTTCCCGACCTCCACCAGGCCCTTGCCAATGACAGTAGCAATTACTGTGGTAATGGGTTCCATCGTCGTGTCTCCGATTCAGAATGCGGATGCGCGGAGTTGCCGGATTCCCCTGGCAATCCAGGCAGCTTGATCCACGGCCAAGCGATCCAAGAGGCCGGCGACATTATACCACAGTGCGGTGGTCTGATGTAATCGCTCCCGTCTCGATCGTCAACTCATCTACCTCCATCCACTGCCGGCCAGGTGCATCCAGCCGGCCATAGCCGAACCGGCCCCACGGTGTGACGACCGCGTACTGGTTGTCGAGCCACATCACAAAGCCCAGCGGCCCGCGCGGTGAGGTGTCGCAGCGGAGAATCGACTGCCCATCCACGCTGAAGTGCGCCGTCTCGGTTCCCCACTCGATCAAGTAGGTGTGCCAGGCCGTCATGTCCACATCCACCAGCGCCTCGCACACGCCGATGGCGCGCTGCCCGACCGGCCACAGGGCGCGGTACAACCGGCGAATGTTCATCAGCGGGATGGCCAGCGGCGCGGTGGGCAGCAGCAGGAGGAATGGCCAGCGCATGGCGTCGATCGTGGCCGCTTTCCAGCCGTAGCCCGGTGTTTCCAGGTCCAGCTTCATGTTGGATGGTGGTGAGGCGTAGAGGAACCAGATGGCGCGGGGCAGAGCCGGCAGCCGAAGGCCGGTCATCAGAAAAGGGTCATTCCAGAAGCCGAAGCCGGCGGTGCCACTGAGTTCGCCGGCCGAATGCGAGAAGCGCGCCCGCACGCTGAGCGTCAGCGGGGGCCGCCAGAGGAGGTGAGACCGTGGCCGGCCCTGGTAGTCATCGATCTGGGCATTGGTGTACTCTCGCGAGGAGGTGTCGGTGTTGATGAAGCGAAGCGTGTGGCCCGTCGGCTCCAGCGCCCCGTTTCCCACGACATAGCGCTGCCACCGCGTGCCCAGGCCAGATGAGAAGTTCTCGTGAAGACGGACGGGGGGGAGCATTCAAAAGAATGCCAGATCAATCACGCCACCTGGGCGGGTTCTATCAACCCCTCAGAATTGACGGAGAGGAGCTCATTCAGAGGGATCTGTCGGCTGGCAAACAGAATCTCAAGACCGATGATGTTCTCGTCCTCGTCAAGGTCGATCAGGACATCTTCAGTAACCTCTCGGGTTTCTGAGACCAGCGTACCGTCAGGCTGTAGACGAATGTACATGGCATCGGCTTTGGGATCAAAAGTGATTCTCATGCTTCATGCCTCCATACGAGTCACGTTAATTGAAGAACTTGCTGATCACAGTCAGAATGAAAACTAGCGGTGCTGATTCACCCAGGTGACGAACTCAGCGTCGTCGGGGATGTCCGGTGACAGGCGGACCCGCTGCCAACGGGATTCCGTCATGTTCCCCTGGCTATCGAACTGCAACTGCGCCACGCCGACGAACCGGCCTGCATGGCCCGGCGAGGCCTGGTCGGCCTGAACGAGCATCGCACCCTCAGTCTGAACGCTGCGCGGCGTTGCCTTGCCGGCAGCGCCAATGACCAGATCGACGCCCGGAATCTGGGAGGCGATGGCCTGGTTGACAGTTTCGCCGGCGTTCGACAGCACAATGATGATGTCGGTGTCGCCGGCCAACTGTGCCACGGCGACCTCGGCGGCGTGGAAGGGATCGCGAACCTGAATCGCGTCCGAGGCCGGCGGCCCGCTGATGCCCACAATGCCGACCCGGTGCCGCTCAAACGTTATCACTGTGAACGGATCGGCCAGGCGCGATCCTGTGGCGGCATCGACGGCGTTCGCCGACAGCAGGGGGAATCCCGCCTCAGCAATCCGCTGCTTCAGCACTTCGGGTTCAAGCTCAAGGTCCTTGCCCCCCAGCGCGGCGGCATCGTAGCCCATGCGGTTCATCACCTCGATGCTGGTCTGGCCTTTTGTGCGACGGGCCGGGTCGCGGTCTCCCACCAGGCAGTTGCCGGCATCCAGCACGAGGATATTCCGCGATGCCTGCCGCTGCCGCTCAATGACGGTGGCTCGCCGAGCCACACCTCCCAGCTTGGGGCTTCAGCCACACGGGTCCAGGTAGCCCCAGGTGTCATTGGTCTGGACGATAGTCAGGCTGAGGGGGGCCGGCGTTGGTTGGGGGGTGTCTGTCGGTTGGGATGTGGCTGTTGCTCTGGCGGCTTGGGCCGGTGTGGGAGGGGGTGGAGTTGCCGGCGAAGCACAGCCGGCGATAACCCACGAAAACAGGAGTGCGATCCACAGGACCAATTGAGGACGAAGCGGGCGCGCACCACGAACGTCAAGATTCATCGGACATACCTCCCTCTTTCCCACGACGACTCCAAGTATAGGACTCGCCCGCCGGAACGTCAAGGCGAGGATGCACGATGTGAAAGTGGGACTGAGTCTATTCGACCTTCGTCACAGGCCGCGAACAGCCGCACCCCCTGCGCCACTACGAAGGTGACGGCGAAAGCGATGGCTCGATACAGTACAAACAGCGTGCGGTCGATGAGGATGTGTGTAGCTGTGCTGCTTCAGACCGGACAGCACGTTAAAGACGGGGGCGGCAGTCGGAGCGCCCGCCCGACTGCCGCCCCCGTCTAAAACACTCAATAATAGACCGGTGGCTGCTACCGCTAGTGGTCTGTCTCAGTGATGGGGATGGGCGGTCCAAGTGGCGGGCGCACTCGTTGCTGCGCGAACCGCAACACCCAGACCTGACTGAGAGGGCCACGCCCCGCGTCCACATATCCCACACCAATCTGCCAGTACGGACCGAATAGCAGCTCCTGGCCGGCAGTTGACGCTGCCAGCAGGTCCACGACGGCCTGGGGGGATGAAACGCCGACGAGCATGACTTCGGCGCGATGGGTGGAGCTGCTAAGCTGAGTCGCGCAGGACGCCAGGCTGGCTTCGCCACTCGACATGCACTGCGAGGTCAGGTTCTCAGCCCTCCGCTGGACCGCCGCCATGAGTTGGTCGTCGGCGCGCAGGGCCGGCAAATCCCGCAACTGCCGCGCGTGGTTCACTGCATCGACGACAGCCGTGGTGGGGTTCGGGCCACCGGATTCGTGACGTGCCTGCAGGACGGCCTGATACGCGTTCACCTGTCCGAACCCGAAGAACGGATCCCAACCTGGATTACCCAGGTCGTTGGCCGTTGATTGGACAATGTCGTGAACCTGACTTGCGGTCAGGCCGGGGTTGCGGGACAGTACCAGAGCGGCCACGCCCGACACTTGAGGTGCTGCAAAAGACGTGCCGTTGCGCGTCTGATGGCTGCCACCCCACGTGACGAGGATGTTGGTGCCCGGGGCCGCCACGGCCAGGTAGTCTCCCCAGTTTGAGAAGCCTGCCCGCTGCTGGTCGCGGGTTGTGCCGGCCACAGCCAAGACCGGGTCGTACGCGGCCGGATACACTGGAAGGTTGGTGTTTTCGTTGCCGGCGGCGGCTACGAGAACTACGCCATGCTGCCACGCGTAGTTGACCGCGTCCTGCAAGGTCTGCGATTGGTACGGCCCGCCAATGCTCAGGTTGATGATATCGGCGCCGTGGTCTGTTGCCCAGACGATCGCCTTGGAGATCCAGGCGTGTCTGCCGGAGCCGGTGTTGTTCAACGCCTTGAGCGGCATCACCTGCGCGTCGTAGGCGACGCCGGCGCCACCGTAGCCGTTGTTTGCAGCCGCAGCGATGACCGCTGCGATGCGTGTGCCGTGGCCGTGGTCATCCCATGGCTCAGGATCGCCATTGACGAAATCGTAGCCAGGCACGATTTTGTCCTTCAGGTCCTTCTCGCTGGGATCCACGCCGGTGTCGATCACGGCAACGACAATGCCATTGCCAGTCGCCATATCCCAAGCCGCCGGCGCCTCAATTGCACCCAGATGCCACTGCATCGGTGTGTCGGGGTCGTTGGGCAGGCCGAGAATCTGCACGGGATAGTTGGGTTCAACATAGGCGACGCCCGGCAAGCGCCCCAGCGCCTGAAGAGCAGGAGCCGACTTGTTGGACGTAACCCGAACAACGGCAACGCCCAGTTGTGGAATCTGGTCAACCACCTGGATGCTCAAGCCAGTTCCAGCCTGAGCGAACACCTGCGCATCATGTCCGGCCTCGAACTTGACGAGAAGTTCGGTGGTTGAGGCGTCGGATGCTGGTCCATCCCCGTTTTCCGGCGGGGCTACCGCATCCACCGGGGGTTTAGCCGGCGCCGACGCGGCCGGCGGCTTGGTGGGGTGCGGTGCAACCGGTGGATTGGCCGGCGGTTCTGGCGCCGGCGTCTTCACAGGATACACCGGTACTGGCAGTACACGCGGGGGTTGCGGCTCCGGCAGGACAACCGTGGGTGCCGGCGGTTTCACCGGGGGCATCACTACGGGCGGCTCAACCGGGTGGATCGGGGCCGCCTGCCTGGCAGGAAATCGTGCAACCTGCGCATGCGAGGCGCTCGATACAAGCAAGTCCGTCCGAGTCTGTGGCTGGGGCAGGGTTGCCGGGATAGCCAGCGCGTGCGTTGTCACCAGCGCAAAGCACGCTAGTGCCAGCGCCAGAGCGCCGGCCCGGCACAGCCGTACTGTGTTCATTTGTGCCACCTCCGAAAGATACCGGGCTTCTGAGTCCGGGGGGCCAATCAAGCCCGGGGGCAGGTTATCCTTGGAGCGGCAAATTGTCTATGCGGCTCTAGTTTATGTCGAGGTTGTCACGAGAAAATCACGAGTCTTGTAAGATTATGACAATAAATTGGGGCAGTTCGACTTGTGGGAATGGTTATCCTCTGTCGAACCGCCCCTGTTCCGAGCGTGCCAATCGATCCGGCTACTGATCGTGAAGCGGGATTCTGCTAGCTTCGG
This sequence comes from Anaerolineae bacterium, assembly GCA_046753605.1. Lineage (GTDB taxonomy): Bacteria > Chloroflexota > Anaerolineae > Epilineales > JAANWY01 > JBHHTZ01. The sequence goes on along the minus strand of JBHHTZ010000025.1, from coordinate 10,913 downwards.
CCGCCAGTGGGAACTCCACAACCAGGTCCACATCAGCTTGCTGAACCATCATCAGGGCGTCGCGCAAAAACTCAGGAGAAGGTTGATAACCAGGGTACATCTGTCCATAGAGACTCACCAAGGCATCGAGTTGCTCGGGACTGTACGCCAGGCGTGGTAACTCCATCCCATTGACGAAGACCCGCAGCCCATCTGCGTGCGTTTCTATCTCGAGGTTCTGCAGGTTTGCGTCCTTCAGGTAGGCAACCTGGAAATCACGCAACTCGGCAAAACTCAGGTCTGTGCCTGTCAGTGCAGCAATGTCGCGGCTTGTCAGCCCCATGATTGATGGAAGGCCATCCTCGCGATACTCTACAGCCAGATGAACAACGGCTGATGGCTGCTCGACATCGGCGAGCGTGGGAGGTTCCACACCGCGCGCATGCAGTTCGACCGGGGCGTTCCCCGAAGCGACTGGGAACCGCAGCACGACGTCAACCCCGAGGCGCTCCAGGACCGGAACCAATCGTTGGATCACCGACGCGTTCTGCTCGCCCAACATGCTCGCGAGTTCGGCGCCGTTATCCAGGGATTCGGCATTCCAGTCGATGGATGGGAGCAACTGGCCATTGGCATATAGGAACAGGCCATTCCTGGTGTGCTCAATCTCCAGGTGCTGAAGATCACTGCGAGCGAACCAATCGATATAAGCCTGGGGCAGTTGGAGGAAGCTCAGATCGATGCCTGTGAAGCGATAGACATCTGTCGTTTTCATGCCGAAAACACTGGGCACGCCTTGTTGGTCATACGCGATCTCCAGGGTGGGCAGGTTCAACTCCGGGATGAAGTTCGCCACCGTGTCGATGATATTGAGAGTCGACTCAGGGACCTCGCCGCCTGTCGCCTGCGCGCTGCAGGAGATAGTCAGTAGGGCCACGGCCAGTAGAATAATGAGAGAGACTCGTGCATGTCGCATTCACGCACCTCCTTTGGCTACTCACGAGAGTCAATACAAGAGGACCATGTTAGCAAGAGGGTATTTCCAATATCAAGACCGAGCTGTGTCAGCAATCGTGCGTGTGTTACCTCCTTCCCGCACCAATTATCCCAGCCCCATGAGCAGAGAGTACCGAGGGGTCAGCCGGCAAACACCTCCACTGCAGGCCAGATGTTCTTCCAGAAGCACACAAACTTCGTCAAGGTACGAAAACAGCACAGACCAGCGCCTGGGAGGTGCCGGCCTGGGTTCACAGGTCGCACCCTGTGCGTGGATAACCTCGCTTCAACCGCATCAAACCTTGGATTGGTAGTAAATATAGCATACCAGAGGACACGCCGTTTGTCAAGGCGGTGACATAATTCCAGGACTCCTGATGAGTTGCCAGTATGATGGGGATATGTATTTGTCACAACTTAACGGCCTCCAGATCCAACAAGTATTCCATGGTCTCACGTAGCAGGTCTGAATAGCAGTCCGGGGGGAGGCTCAACGCAACATCCAGCGGGCTTGCGCTACCGGCCCCCACTTGGTAGAAGTAGGGACGCCACATATGATCTGCCGTTGCCGTTCAAGCTTCTTCGCCGGCCACGAAATCAAGAAGCGATTCGAATTCTGCACGAATATCCTGTACAATATGGGCCGAGTTGGAAGACATGGTTCACCTCTCGTCGAGTGAGAGCATTTGTCAATACCGTAACTCTATCAGGATTGATCGTGTCTTTCAACTCAAACAGCAATTCCCGTTATGGAGTTCGTAGTAACGACTTTAGTCGTTTGTGGTGCGTAACCAGCGACTAAAGTCGCCACTACGAACCTATGCCACGTGACGATAATGCTAAAACGGGAATTGCTGTTACTCAAATGAAATGCGCCCTATTCAAATCCGGTTGTAGGGGAGGTCCTTTGCGGTCACCCGGTGCGGGTGCAAAACCCGCCCCTACCAACCCATTTTGAACGCACCCTACTCATCTTGGGAGTTCTGAGCGGAGGACGTGTCGTGACCGGGAAATATCTGATCCCCTTCGACGATCACAAATCGGCTGTGGCTTTCTGGACCGATGTCATCCAGGCCTATTCCGTGCCTGGGGATGTCGTGCTGGTGCCATTTGCCGAGGACATCCGTGTTGCGAAAGCGGCGCTCGATCAAGAGCGGCGGGTGATTCTGATGGTCCGCACGCTGGCCCAGCAACTGAGCCTGTGGGGCGCTTTGACACCTGTCAGTGATGCGGACGGGCAGCGCGCTCTGGCCCTCCTTGCTGCGACAACCAAACGGGACACGCCGCTGGATTTGTACATCCAAAACCTCTATCAGACCACGTGCCCCGACTGTGGCGCGCCGACGCCGGCCATCGCCTTCATCTGGGACGTGGTCCGCCAGCAGCCGGTCGAAAAGGAACTGGCGTGCGAGGCCTGTGGCTTCCAGGGCCGGGCGCCGGCCGACGAGGACGACATGGCACGCGCGGCACACTTCGAGCGACGCGGCCTGAGTTTTTGGTTTGTCTTGGAATGGCTGGTGGATGCCCAGGATACGTCGGGCCGCGAGATCGCCCGCCGGCACCTGGACCAGTACAGCCCCCGCAATCTGACTGCCCTGGCTGACATCACCCGAAAAACAGACGCCGAACTGTCGGACGATCCGACGGCGCAGCGCATCCTGCGTCTGTGGTTGCTCCACGCCCTGGATGCCGGCCGGCAGAAGTCCGGTCCCGCCGCCGGAGACACCCCGCATCCTCCGGCAGGTGCAGCGCGGCATGGGAGCAAGGAAGCGCGTGTAATCGAGCGCAATATCTGGCATCTGCTGACCCAAGCGCCGGCTGCGGACGAGATCAGCGTGCCGCTCCACCTGGCCTGGGACCTTCAGTCGTTCTTCGCTGGCTCGGACCCGACCCCCAACGTGGCCTTGGTTGCCGGCCCCATCCGCCGGCTTGCCCCTCAGTTGCCGGCCAAAAGCATTGCGCTCATGCTCGGCGCACCACCGGTGTTGGATATTGACCGGTGGATCTGGGGGCAACTGTGGAGCCGGTGGGTGTTCGGCCGGGGTGAGGCTACCGACCTCCACCCGCCGATTGGCGGTTGGTCGCGCCACGTTCGGGCCCTGGGCGCCACGGTGGCCGGCCTGGCGCCGGCCCTTCGCGCTGACGCGCGGGTGCTCTTCCGCTTCCAGGACGATGATCCCAACCGCGCACCCGCTACGCTGATGGCTATGTCACCGTACGCTGATCTGGAAGCGTGTGTCCACCAACCCCCTGTGGCGCCGCCGGCCCATCTCTTCGACGCCGCCGGCGGTGTGTATGAACTGGCTTTCACGCCAGCGTCGTCGCCACTACAGCCGGCCGCCTCAGCGGCGCCGGACCTGGCCGAGGCCATCGAGAGCGCCGCCGTGGATGCTGCCGTAGACGTACTCTGCGCCAGGGCGGAACCTCTACCCTTCGGCTGGGTCTTTGCGGCGGCTGTGGTGGCCGTGGCCGAGTCCGGTCTGCTGCGCCAGGCAATGGTCGCTTTGGACGCCAACGTCTCGCCGCTGGCCTTCGTGGAGCAACACGTGCGCCAGGGCCTGCGTGCGGCTCTGGCCGAGGGCGTTCTGACGGCCGTCGCCGGCCACAAGCCAGCGCACTGGTGGCTGCCGCAAGCGCCGGCTACGCAGCCTCTGGCGGAGCGAGTGGAAGATGTGCTCGTCGATCTGCTGAATCGCGGGTCGCCGATCACGCCGACTGACGTCTACGCTCGCTTCCCAGGCTGGTTGACCCCGGAGGCCGAACTGGTGGAGGCGCTGCTGGCGGCGCATGGTGAGGAAGTCGGGGTCGGCATGTGGGAGAGACGGGCCATCGATCCGGCCGAGCGGCGGAGCATTTTGGACGCGCTGCATCGCCTCGGCGGACGGCTAGGGTTCTCGGTGGGCGCCGGCATCGCCGACGTGGTGTGGGGTGAGGGTGGACGCGCCACTCACGCGTTTCACATCGCTCAGACGGGACGTTGGGATGACCTGGGAATCGCCGTGCTGCCGGAATCGGTGGCCGGCTATCTGGTTCTGCCTGATCGACTGGTCAGCCTCTTGCGCGTCACGCTCCTGCGCAATCCTCTGCGGCGCAGTGCTATGGCTGAACGCCGCTGGTCGTGCGTCAAGGCTCGGCACCTCCTGGCCCTGGCCGGCGCACCCGACGTGGACCGGCAGGAGTTCAAGAAGATTGTGGGCCTTGACCCGATCATCGAGCAGGCCAAGGCCCAGATTCCACTATTCTGATAACTGCGCCAGGAGTTCCTGCACGTAGCCGACGATCTCCTTCTGGTTGTCGAAAACCGCTTCAAACTTGCCGGCCCCGTAGAAATCGAGGTCTGTCACCAGGTTGTCGGGACCGCCTGGGTTGTCCGCCTGGCGCCAGGCGAACGGCTCGAAGATCGCGACGTAGTTCTTCACCTGCTTCCACTGCTCTTCTGAGAGTTTCTTATCGACAGGTTCCTCGCTGCCGCGCTGTATGCGAGCCACGCCGTCGTCGAACACCACAAGCCGGTCTTGGAAGCCGGCAATGCCACCGAGCCGCTGGAACTCGAGCACAGGCTCGCCGCCGGCATGTTCTGGGGACTCCAGCGTGATCTGCGTGGCCTCAATTCTGCCCCTCTCCCCAGCGGTTCCTTCCACTGTGACGCGATCGCCAGGATCGATGAAGCCTTCGAGCCGGCCTCTCGGCAGCAGTTCTGTGTCGGTAAACCAGACCACCGGCTGCCCGGAACCAGACTCATCGACCACTGTCATCGTGCGCGCCTCGGCGTCCAGTTCCTGAATCTGGCCGGAGACACTTGCCGGCGTCCGCTCAGGTGGCCGGCCGAACGTGTTCAGGATCGGTTCGATGGGCAGCTTATCATAGCCGTGCACATCTACGATGAAAAACTGAGTGTCGCGCTGGATGATGTAGTGGAAGGAATCGCCGTACACCGCATCGCGGGAGTGGATGCGCCGCGCCGGCAAGCCGTTCACTTCGAGGTCAACCTTGTCGAGGGTTTCGTCTCCAACTGCTCGGTTAGCTTCAACATCGTCGAAGCTCCTGTAGCCAACGTCAGGGCCCAGCGCCGAGATGGTAAACGCCAGCGGGGGCACGATGTTGGGTCCGCGAATTTCGCTGGGGCCGGGGGCAGCAACCTCGATGCTGTCGGCGTGGCTGGCGCCTCGGGGCGTGATCTCCCAGTTGAACGGCACCTGGATGGCGTATTGATAAGCGTCGTTCACGAACGTGCGGAACTCACTCTCCACATCAGACAGGGACAGCGGCGTCGGTGTCGGCTCGGGCGTGAATGTTGGCGGTGCAGGCGCAGTAGGCGGCGCCACCGTTGCCTGAGGCGGTGGGCTTGCCGGGGCAGGGCCGCCACAAGCTGTTAGAGCTGCCGCGAGAATCAGGGAAATACCCACTACCGGGTACTTACCGGAACGAATCGTAGTAACGACTTTAGTCGTTTGCAAACCCGTAGTAACGACTTTAGTCGTTTGCAAAGCGGCTGAAGCCGCCACTACGAGCACTTTTCGGAGAGACTCCAGGAATGCGATCTTTCGCATGTGCGCGCTATCTCCTAGCGGGGCGGGTGAATGTCCTTGCGTAACGTTCAAGCGCCGTATTATAAGCCGGGTCAGCAGTTTCGGCAAGGCCGGCTTGCCCGCCGTGTCCCACTTGACACCTCCCCTCCACTCAATAGAATTGCCCGGTACCTGCGGACACTCGTGTATGCTCGCATCTGGTCGCTGCATCTTGTGGTGTTGGTGGCCGTGAGCTACTATGTGTTGTGGTTTACAACTGTTTCCAGCGTGAAGTAGTATTCGGTGGTCGGAGTTCTTGAAACCATGTACTCACTTGACGACACCATCGCTGCCATCGGGACGCCGCCCGGTCAGGGCGGGATCGGCATTGTGCGTCTGAGCGGCCCCGAAGCCATGTCCATTTTACGGCGGGTGTTCCAGGTTGCCCACGGACGTGATCTGCTTCCCCGGCGGATCACGTTTGGTCAGGTCATCGATCCCGCCACCGGTGAAGCGCTTGACGAAGCTCTTGTTTTCTACATTCCGGCGCCCCACACCTATACCCGCCAGGACGTGGCCGAGATCCAGGGGCACGGCAGCCCGATCTCGCTCCAGCGCATCCTGAACCTGGTCCTGCGTCTCGGCGCCCGGCTGGCTGAGCCGGGGGAGTTCACGCTACGCGCCTTCGTCAACGGCCGGCTGGACCTGGCCCAGGCCGAAGCCGTGTTGGACATGATCCAGGCGCGAACCGAGGCCGGCCACCGCATCGCCATTACGCAGCTCGAGGGGCGGCTCTCGGACGCGGTGCGAGGGGTGCGCCGGCAACTGCTGGATGTGCTGGCCTACCTTGAGGCGAGCATCGACTTCACCGATGACGAAGTGCCGCCCCAGGACATCGTCGAGCCGCTCAGCAACGTCCTCAACGGAATCGGGCAACTGTTGCGTGATGCTGACCAGGGCATCATCTATCGCCAGGGCGTGCGAGCGGCCATCGTGGGCCGGCCCAACGTCGGCAAGTCCAGTCTGCTCAACGCGCTTCTGCGGGTAGAACGCGCCATCGTCACCGAAGTTCCGGGTACCACGCGCGACACCCTGGAAGAGACCATCAACCTCCGAGGCGTGCCGCTGGTGTTGGTCGATACGGCCGGCATCGCCGAGACCGAAGACCAGGTTGAGCGGCTGGGGGTCATCCGCAGCCGCCAGGCGTTGCGGCAGGCCGATCTCGCCCTGCTGGTTGTGGATGGCAGCCAACCTCCGGAAACGGCAGATCGCGAAATCGCTGCTCTTATCGGCAACCGATCGGCTATACTCGTCGTCAATAAGATTGACCTGGGGACTGCCGAGGCCGAGTTCGACGTGCTGCCGGCTGATGTGCCGTACGTGCGCGTTTCGGCGCTGACGGGAGCCGGCATGGAGGCGTTGGAAGAGGCCCTGGTGAATGAGGTCCTCTCCGGTCGGGCGATCACCGGCGACCGTCCGATGGTGAGCAACCCGCGCCACAAGGCGTTGCTGGCGCAGGCCGCCGAGCACGTTGAGGCCGCGCTGGACGCTCACGAGCAGGGGTTGCCGGCCGATTTCGTGTCCATCGACGTAATGGCGTCGGTGACAGCGCTGGGCGAGATCACGGGGGAGACCGCCGGCGAGGACCTGCTGGACGCCATATTCAGCCAATTCTGCGTTGGAAAGTGATTGCAATGCGTCGATCCGCAAGTTCAACGTCACGTTTGCCCGCCCTTATCGTTGTGGTCATCCTCCTGGGGTGGCTGGCAGCCACGATTGGGGCACCTGCAACACATGCTGAGTCGCCTGAAGCCGCGCTGGCGCGTCGAGGTGTCTTCATCATCCCGACTCCTCGACCGACGCCAACAGCCGATCACACGTTTCGGCCCCTGATTTCAATCCCGTTTCCCCCCGCCCCACCCGAGCTGGATGACCAGCCGGCTGTCGGTGAGGTCAAGGCATCGGCCGGCGTCGTTGCTGAAGCCGCTTCCGTTCCAGGCCGTCGCGCTCCCGAAGCGCCGGCAGATCACTCAATCGACCCCTCCAGGGTTGAAATGCCCGATGGCGTGATCAACATTGTGTTGCTGGGAACAGACAAGCGACCGGAGTGGGGCGACTGGCGGACAGATACGATCATCGTTGTATCGATCAATCCGCAGGCGCAATCCGTGGGTATGTTATCGATCCCGCGCGACCTGTGGATTCAGATTCCGGGGTTTGGCGTTGGGCGCATCAACACGGTCGATTTCATCGGCGAGTGGAAAGATGCCGAGGGTGGCGGCCCGGGTCTGCTAAAGCGGACCATCGAGGCTAACCTCGGCCTGCCGATTCAGCGATACGCGCGCATCAACCTGGAGGGGTTTATCCAGATCATTGATGCGCTCGGCGGTGTGACGGTTGATGTTGATTGCCCGGTTCACGACGCGTTTCTGGACGAGCCCCTGACCGGCGAGGAAGGGCTTTCGCCGCTCGATCTGGACGTTGGAATCCACCACCTGGATGGATTGACCGCACTGCGCTATGCCCGCTCGCGTCACAGTGGAACGGACTTCGACCGCGCGCAGCGGCAGCAGAAGTTGCTGCGGAGTCTAGCGGAGCAGAATCTCAACTGGGACGTGGTTTTGAAGCTGCCGCGCCTGTGGGAGACGCTGGGCGACGCCGTTCAGACCGACCTGACGCTGCCGGAGATGATTCAGTTGGCCTCGGTGGGGTTGCAGATTCAGCAGAACCGAATCAAGAGCCGCTTCATCGACTGGGGAACGACAGAGAACTGGATCACCGCCGGCGGTGCATACGTGCTGCTACCGAATCATGACACGTTGCCGCAAACGGTGGAGGAGTTTCTCAATCCTCCCAAAAAAGAAGGTGTGCACCTGGAAGCGGAGCGCGCGCGAATCGCGGTTCAGAATGGCTCGGCAACCGAGGGCCTGGCAGAGCTCGCCGCCAGACAGCTTACTCGACAGGGGCTCGAAGTTGTTGGTACCGGGCGTACGAGTCGTGTGTCACGATCGATGGTGGTCGTGTACAATGACAAACCCCGTACGCTCAGGGCCCTTCAGCACGTTCTGCGCCTGGACCCGGATGCCGTGGTGCGTTCTCCAGAGCCAAACGATCGGGTCGATCTCCAGGTGATTCTGGGAAGCGACTGGCAACCCTGTCCATAGCACTCACATTCCTCTGTTGGCCGAAGGTCTCCTGACCGAGACGAAACGGCCTCGGTCAGGAGACCTTCGGCGATCAAAGACTGCGGCGATCAAAGACTGCCCACCTTTCCATCGGCGCAACCCCTTCGCTGGTCAAGAACCGCCGGCCCGAAATCCACATATCTCCCCTATCACTTCTTCATAATTTCTGAACAAGTTTCTGGTATATTTGCGGCAGACAAAGTTTGACCGGCATGTTGGTCTGCCGAACGAACAGAAGTGAAGGAGGTAAGTTGAATGAGTAGGAAATACAAGGTTGGACTCGTGGGGTTGCTGGTCGTCGGCGTGCTGGTGGCGGCCCTGGCCGGCACCGCACTGGCCCAGGACGCAGCCCCCACGCCGGCCCCCAGGGCCTTCGGCATGCACGGCTGGGGCCGGGTCGCCGGCTGTGGTGGCCCGTGCGGGCAGGCAGGACTCGATGCCGCCGCTGAGTCCCTTGGCATGACTGCCGATGAGCTGTCCACCCAACTGTGGGGTGGCCGGACCCTGGCCGACCTGGCAGACGGCGCCGGCGTGGACCTGCAAGTCGTTCAGGATGCCGTCAATGCCGCCTGCGAATCTGCCAAACGGGATGCCATCGAGCAGGCTGTCGAGGATGGGCGTCTCAGCCGCGAGAAGGCCGATTGGCTATTGCAGGGCCTTGACAACGGCTACCTGGGTGGCCGTAGCTCCTTCGGCTTCGGCCATCGCTTTGGGCATGGCCGTGGCTTCGGTCGAGGCTTCGGCGCGAACCCGGGCAGCACGAGGTGGGGCGCACCGCCGGCCCTGAGCGCGCCGGCTGCGGGCAACTCCGCGTAGTTACGCACCGCTGGTGCTGCAAGGGGGGAGAGGCCGGCTACGGCCTCTCCCCCTCGAACTCAGCTTGCAGCTTGACATTGTTAGCTTTCTGCTAAGGCAACCCAATGTCATTCCGAGCCGTAGGCGAGGAATCCCTGAAACCGCACTCTGGAAAGTCGGATTCGCTGGAGAAGAAACCGACTTACCTGTCCAGGCAAGTTGGCATGTTGACCAGCGAGCCATGCCTTTCCTTGAACAGCCTCGGGGATTCCTCACTCCGCGGAGTTTATCCTGAGTGCCCCATCGTCCCGTCGGGACAATTCAAGACGAAAGAAACTCGACATAAAAAGAGTTTCTTAGCAGCTTGCCGAAGGGCTCCCTTCGGAATGACATGATGAGGGAACCCCGACTAGTCTTGAAATTCATCGCTGCCCGACTCGCCACACTCAACTCGAATTTGGCGCTGTTGCCGCACGGGACTATATTTGACGTGAGGGGAGTACTTGCCGGCTGCTCCGAAAACACTAGATGGCTAGATGGCTTGCAGAGTGCCCAGCCATCCAGCCATCTAGCCATCTAGTATTTTCGTCATTCAGGGTGAACGCAGCCCATGACGACTGATTAAGAAGAGAGGTGCCAATGCCGAAAACGATTCTGGCGGTAGATGACGAAAAACAGTTACGGACCTTGGTGAAGGCCTACCTGACCCAGGAGGGATTCCGAGTCGTGACCGCCGCTGATGGCCAGGAAGCCCTGTTTGTGGCGCGGCATGAAAAGCCGGATCTCATCATCCTCGACCTGATGATGCCGGAAATGGACGGGTACGAGTTCATGCGCGTCTACAGCAAGGAACGGGAGACCCCCGTGATCATGCTGACCGCCAAAGTGGAAGAGAACGACAGGGTGCTGGGGTTGGAACTGGGGGCAGATGACTACGTCACAAAGCCGTTCAGCATGCGCGAACTGGCGGCGCGAGTGCGGGCCGTGCTACGTCGCGCCGGCAGTCCATTGCCCGATTCGGAAATCCTGCGTGCCGCTGACATCACCCTTGACCGGGCCAATCACGTCGTCACCGTGAGCGACAGGCACGTCGATCTCACGCCCACCGAGTTTGACCTGCTGGCCATCCTGATGGCGGCGCCAGGGCGCGCCTTCTCTCGCTTTGACCTGCTCGACCGGTTGCAGGGCACCGCCTTTGACGGATACGAACGCACCATCGACGTCCACATCCGAAACTTACGCTCCAAGATTGAACCGGACCCACGCCATCCACGCTACGTTGAGACGGTTTTTGGGATCGGGTATCGGTTTACGGCCGGTGGTTAGAGGGGTTGTGGGGGCATGATTCGCTCACTGGCTCTTAAGCTCACCCTGGCTTTTCTCGTGGTTGCGGTTATGGGCACCGTGCTGGTGGCTTTGTTCGTCGGGCAGCGAACGCAGGATGAGTTCG
>JBHHTZ010000024.1:0-16582 GCA_046753605.1 Anaerolineae bacterium | reverse complement strand
ACAGTGAACAGTGAACAGTGAACAGTAAACAGTGATCAGTGATCAGATCAGTCAACATGTCCGGGTGGGACACCCTGAAGCACGAAAACGCTAGATGGCTAGATGGCTTGTTGGGTTGCAGAGTGCCTAGCCATCCAGCCATCTAGCCTACCAGCCAACTATTTTCGGAGCAGACTCCGATCACTGATTACTGTTCACTGATCACTGTTCACTGATCACTGATTGCTGGTCTGTCCTTGCTTAGAACGTGATCATCTGCGCGAACACTGCACCGCCGGCAGCGACCACCAGCAGGAAGCCGATGTACCGTGTGTCGGATCGCTTGGTCAGCACGGTTATGAGGATGGCGCCTGTCAGAATTGCCAGCTTGCCGGGCAGTTGAAGGGCCGTCAGCCAGGCAGGGTTGAAGAGCGGGGTGATGGCGAAGAGAAACGACAACGCGCTGATCGCAATGCCCACCCAGCGCAGCCGGCTTCGCCAGGCGGAAAAGGTGATCAACAGGGCCAGCACGAAGACGTAGATGTGTAGACCGCAGAAGAGGTAGTTCATTACAGGCACAGTGGGCTCCTTTTCATGCACCCGCAATTGTAGTGCTCCGAACGAAACCGTCAAGCTGGGGCTCGCCGTGGGTTGCGACCGCTGACCTTGAACGTGGAGGGTAGCGGTAGCGGTCAAGGGTCAGCAGCCGCCGGAGAACCCCTGGGCATACATGTGTGAGACCCCGATAGGGTTTATCGATCCCCCAGAGCTGGCAACATGCGAGATCTGATTGAGCAAGCGGCTGACTTCATCTCGCAGGCCCGGCGCGTTGTGGTCTTCACCGGCGCCGGCGTCTCCAAAGAGAGCGGGCTTCCCACATTTCGCGATGCCCAGGAGGGCCTGTGGGCCAGGTATGACCCCCAGGAACTGGCATCCATGCAGGGATTTCGCCGCAACCCGGAATTGGTCTGGACCTGGTATCAACACCGGCGAACTCTGTACGGTGACGTGCAGCCCAACCCCGGCCACAAGGCCATCGCCGAATTGGAGGCCACGGTCCCACGGGTCGTGGTCATCACCCAGAACGTGGACAACCTGCACCGCCGCGCCGGCAGCACCGACATCATCGAGCTCCACGGCAACATCTACCGCTTCAAGTGCCTCGACGAGGGAAGACGGCTGAAGCTGGAGGAGTTGGAGCCGGCAGACGAGGTCCCGCCCCGCTGCCCGCACTGCGGGAGCCTGGTACGGCCCGACGTTGTGTGGTTCGGCGAGTATCTGCCGGCCAACGCTCTGGAACGGGCGCTTCGGGAGAGCCGGCAGTGTGACGTGATGCTCGTCGTCGGGACGTCGGCGGTCGTCCAGCCGGCTGCCCGGCTGCCCTACGAAGCCGCCAACCACGGAGCATCTATCATCGAAGTGAACCCGAATCCCAGCGGCGCAACTCGAATTGCCGATCTGTTTCTGCAGGGGCCATCGGGCGAGGTGCTGCCCCGGCTTCTCGACGAGTTGCGCCGCCGTGCAGCCGGTAAACAGTAAACAGTGATCAGTGATCGGCAACTGGCAACTGGTTTACTGATTACTGATCACCGATTACTGATCACTGTTCACTGGCTCAAGGACAAAAGGCATTTGGACCTCTTGAATTGGTGGTGGCGCTTTGTCAGGTGGGGGTTCGAGAAACTATACGGCAGCTTCGCCAGGGCCTACGATGCCGTCGCGTGGGTTGTGTCCCGAGGGCGCTGGCAGGCGTGGGGGGAGACTGCTCTGCCGCGAATCAAGGGAAGGCGAGTACTGGAGATAGGAAGCGGGCCGGGTCATTTGCTGGTCACCATGGCCGGCCAGGGGTATGACGTATCCGGCGTGGATGTGTCGTCCCAAATGGTTGCCGTGGCCCGGCGCCGGCTGGTGCGTTCGGGTGTCCCCGCCGGCTTGGTGCTCGGTCAAGCCCAGGCGCTGCCATGGCCCGGCGGTTACTTCGACAGCGTGGTAATGACGTTTCCAGCCGGCTTCGCTGTACAACTGGCAACGTTGAGGGAAATTCGGCGTGTCCTCCGCGCCGGCGGCCGCCTGATCATCGTCGATGGGGCGCGGCTCTGCGATGACCTGTATGGGCGGTTGGTGAACCTGGCGTTTCGGGCCACGCATGGCGGCGGGGGCGACGTGAGTTCATTGATGAGCCTGTATGAGCAGGCCGGCTTTGCCATGACCTGCGAGGTACACCAATGGCCTGACAGCTCAGTGAAGATTCTGGTCGGAGCAAAGAGGTAGCCAACGCACAAACGCTATACGAGTGATAAGGGGTCCAGAAAGGATCAACGGGCCTCTCTCCGCCCCATTGAGAGAGGCCCGTTGATCCGACAGGGGGGGTTAGTCACTGTTCTGCTTACAAGTATACTCCGCGAGATTAAAGGAACATTAAAGACTGCTAAGAGTCAGGTTAGAATTGCCCAGCCCGCTCGAACCCTCGGGCCGAGTCTTGGGACGTAGCCTGGATTGTCAAAAACTGGTCAAAAGCGACGAACTGCGTGAATTGCGCCTTGCCAATTCGTGGAAGCTCGTGTATAATATGGCGCGGCCAGGAGGAGACTCTCATAAAAAAGCGCTATAAAGAGACTCTGGGGCCAATGGCTCTCATCATACGTTTGGGAGCCATTGTAGTGACGGCCGTTTTGCTGACACTCGCCCTGGGGTTGTGGATCGACAATCGATTGGGTACCTCCCCGTGCGGTCTCCTCATATTCATGCTCATCGGCATAGTGATATCGGTTACGGGCGTATATCGCGCCGTGCAACAAGTATATGATCAATACGGGTTGCCCAAGGAGGAGAAGTAGTGACGCGAAACAGAATCATAGGTCTTGTTATCGTCATCGCTTTACTTGCGATTGGTATTATTCTACCCTTTGAGCGCCCCCCCATTTCGGTCGCCGCCGAAGCGATCCCTTCACCGGAACATCCCTGGACGTTCTTCGGTCTCTTCCCCATCACCAATGCACTAGTAACAGCCTGGCTGACGATTGTGTTTCTCATCGTCTTCGCGCTCGCGGCTACGCGGAAAATGCAACTGGTCCCGGGCGGGCTGCAAAACATGGTGGAGATGGTGATTGAAGTTTGGTACGATCTGATAGAGGATGTAGCCGGCGCCCGGTTAGCGCCGGCCTTCTTTCCGCTGGTGACCACCATCTTCCTCTATGTGCTGGTCTCCAACTGGCTCGACCTCATGACGCCGATCCTGGCGGCCGTGGGATTCCGCGAGATGCACGAGGGGAAAGAGGTGATCATTCCGCTCCTCCGGTCTCCGAGCACGGACCTGAACTTCCCCATAGCGTTGGCGGTGGTTTCAGTCACTGTGACCCAGGTGTGGGGAATACGCGAACTGGGGATTCTCCACTACGGCGGAAAGTTCATCAACATCACTGGCTTCCGCCACTTTTTCGGCGTGCTCAGGGGGCGCGACGAAGGCAGTGCGGCTGGGGCTTTGATGCAGGCGATCCTGGACCTGTACATCGGCATCGTTGAGCTGATCAGCGAACTTGCCAAGCTTATCTCATTCTCTTTTCGTTTGTTCGGCAACATTTTTGCCGGCGAGGTGCTGCTGCTGGTTATGCCGTCGTTCCTGTCCGTCTTCCTGCCCCTGATCTTCCTCGGGCTGGAGGTGTTCGTGGGGCTGATCCAGGCTTTCATCTTCGCCGTGCTTACCCTGGCCTTCATGAGCAATGCGACACTATCTCATGGTGAGCACTAATATCAATATCATCAAGGACACGTTCAAGTTCACTAAGGAGGACACAATATGGATCCTGAAGCTGCCAAACTGATCGGCGCCGGGCTGGCCATTGGGGCCGGCACGATCGGAGCGGGTGTCGGTATCGGCCTGGTTACGCTGGGGGCCTTGCTGTCCATCGGGCGCAACCCCGAGGTAGAAGGCTCTATCCGCATCAACATGTTCATCGGCATCGCCTTCGCCGAGGCGGTTGCCATCTATGCTCTGGTAGTGACGTTCATCCTGCTGTTTGTCGTCTAGCAATCATTCGGCAAGTGTTTACAGTCACGACCGCAAAGGTTATGTGTCAAGCCCGTCGTCGTGACCACTGTGATTGCAGCGCGGTGGTTGTTGGGCCCTGGTCGGCCCTCACAGAAGGGTTACTGGATAGATGTGTGGTAGCAGCGAAATAGAATCACATGATGCAGTCTCGCGGTACTCAGCGTTTTGGAGAACATCGCGAGACTGTTGTACGAACGACTACCACCAAGGAGGGGAATAACCGTTGGAAAGATTAGGCATCAGACCCGACCTTCTCATCACGCAGATCATCAACTTTGCGATTCTGCTGTTCTTGCTGTACCGCTTCCTCTACAATCCTATGTTGAATATGCTCCAGCAGCGGCGCGAACGCATCCGCGAGGGACTCGCCGAAGCTGAGCGTGTTCGGGCAGAGGCCGAGGAGCAGCGCAAACAGTACGAGCAAGAGTTGGCCCGTGAGCGACAGGAAAGCCAGGCGCGTATCCAGAAGGCGATGCAGGCCAGCGAAGAAGCGCGTGGAGAGATCATCACTGAGGCGCGTAAGCAAGCAGAGCAGATCAAGGCGCGGGCGAGAGAAGAGATTGAGTACGAGCGGCGCCAGGCGCTGGAACAACTGCGAACTCAGGTGGCAGACCTGTCCATCCTGGCTGCCAGGAGAATCCTGGATGGAGCCATTGATGAGGGTGTTCACCGACAACTGATCCAGAGCTTCATCGATCAGGAACTGGAGAAGGAGTTCACGTAATGGATGCTTCACCCCGCGCCTACGCTCGCGCCGTGTACGAAACGGCTGTGGGTGAGTGGCTGGAAGACCTTCGCAAGATCAAAGAGCGGATTGATCAGCGCGATCTGGTCATGGCGCTAGACGATCCCGTGAAGTCCTTTGATGAGAAAAAGGCACTTCTGGAGGATGTGCTGGGCCCGGATATCGACCGTCGGGCGCGCAACTTCGTCTACACGCTGGCCAGCAATGGCGACGTCAACCTTCTTGACGAGGTCATCGGTGACTATGAGCGCCTGTTGCGGCAGGGCGTGCTCGAATTGCCGCTCGCTCAAGTGACCAGCGCCGTGCCGCTCATCGATATTGAACGGGAGGCAATCGAACAGAGTCTGCGCCGGCGGTTTGGAGAAGAAGCAGAGATCGACTACCAGGTGGACCCGTCCATTGTCGGAGGACTCACCATCCGAATTGGCGACATGTACATCGATGGCAGCATCGCCACCAAGTTGGGGACGATGCGTGAGCAGCTCGCCAGCCGGCAGTAGAAGTGATCAGTGATCAGTAATCAGTGATCAGTATTCAGTGATCAGTAATCAGTAATCAGTGATCAGTAATCAGTGATCAGCATTCAGTAATCAGCAAGCAGTGGCCGGGCAACCGATCACTGGTTACTGATCACTGAATACTGATCACTGGCTAGATGGAGATCAGCCAATGGCAATCCGTGTGGATGATATTACCGAAGTTCTTCGGCGACAGATCGAGAGCTTTGAAGCGCCGGTCGAGATGGTCGAGGTCGGCACCGTCGAGGAGGTCGGCGACGGCATCGCCCGAGCCTCTGGCTTGGCCGGCGTCATGGTTAGCGAGTTGGTCGAATTTGAAAACGGCGTCATGGGTATCGCCCTCAACCTGGAAGATGACCAGGTTGGCATCATCATCATGGGCGGGTACACCGACATCGAGGAGGGTGATACCGTTCGTAGCACCGGGCGAATCGCCTCGGTCCCGGTGGGCGAGCAGCTCATTGGTCGGGTGGTCAATGCCCTGGGCGAGCCGATCGACGGCAAAGGTCCCATTGGAGCGACCAAGATTCGGCCAGTAGAGCGCATCGCCCCTGGCGTCGTGTACCGCCAGAGTGTGGATACGCCCGTTCAGACGGGCCTCAAGGCGATTGATTCGATGATCCCCATCGGCCGTGGTCAGCGCGAGCTGATCATTGGCGATCGCGGGACCGGCAAGAGTGCGATAGCACTTGATACCATTGTCAACCAGAAGGGCCAGGACCTGATCTGCATCTATGTGGCGATTGGCCAGAAACGGGCCAAGATTGCGCAGGTGGTCCAAACGCTGGAAAGTTACGGCGCGATGGAGCATACCATCGTGGTGGTGGCATCGGCCTCCGATCCGGCGGCGCTCCAGTACCTGGCCCCCTATGCTGGCTGCGCCATGGGCGAAGAGTTCATGGAGAATGGCCAGGACGCCCTCATCGTGTATGATGACCTGACCAAGCACGCCTGGGCGTATCGCCAGGTGTCCCTGTTGCTGCGGCGCCCGCCCGGTCGCGAGGCATATCCAGGTGACGTGTTCTATCTGCACTCGCGCCTGTTGGAGCGGGCCGCCAAGCTCCACTCGGACTACGGTGGAGGGTCACTGACTGCCCTGCCCATCATTGAGACGCAGTTGGGAGACGTGTCGGCGTACATTCCAACCAATGTGATTTCCATCACCGATGGGCAGATCTACCTGCTGCCGGAGTTGTTCTACGCCGGCATTCGCCCGGCGGTGGATGTGGGTATCTCGGTATCCCGCGTGGGTGGTGCAGCGCAAGCCCGAGCAATGAGGAGGGTGGCCGGCAAGCTGAAGCTGGATATGGCCCAGTTCCGCGAACTGGCGGCCTTTGCCCAGTTCGGTTCGGACCTGGACAAGGCTACCCGAGATCAGCTTGAGCGCGGCATACGGCTGCAAGAGATCCTGAAGCAGGCCCAGTACCAGCCGGTACCGCTGGAACAGCAGGTGATGATCATCTTCGCCGGCACGCAGGGTGCTCTGGACGATGTCCCGCCGGACCAGGTGCATGACTGGGACGAAGAATTCCTCCGCTTCGTGGCCTCGACCTACCCCGAGGTAGGCCAGCGCATCCGCGAGACGAAAGAGCTGGACAGCGAAACCGAAGAGAGGCTGCGGGAGGCGATCGCGGCTTTCAAACAGACGACGGATTTCGGCCAACAGCCATCGGCGCCGGCCCCAGGGCTGACGACCGAAGCCACAGCAGCGTAATGCGAGGGGGAAACGTTGGCCACCATACGTGAGCTCAAACGTCGTATTCGCAGTGTCAAGAATATTGGCCAGGTGACCCGGGCCATGGAGGCCGTGGCTGCCTCCAAGATGCGCCGGGCTCAGGAAGCCACCCTTGCCAGCCGCGAGTATGCCGACAAGGCCAATGAGGTGCTGACTTACCTGGCCAGCCAGCCGAGGCGGGGGCCGATTCCCAGTCCGCTACTGCTCCAGCGCGAGGTGAACGCTATCGGCCTGCTGCTGATTACGCCGGATCGCGGTCTGGCCGGCCCTCTGGTCTCCAACATCCTGCGCACAGCACTGGATTTCGTCAAGCAGCAAGAAGCCCCGGTGTCGGTCATTGCCATAGGGCGCAAGGGGGCGGCCTTGCTGGCCCGCCACAACTACCGGATGCACGCGGTTTTCACCGACCTTCGGGATCTGCCGTCCACCACCGAAGTCAGCCCTATTGCCCGACTGGTGATCGATGACTACACCGACAGTGTGTTCGACAAGGTGTATCTTGGATATACGGATTTCGTAAACACGCTGGTGCAACGGCCGGTCATCCGGCCCCTGCTGCCTGTTGAGCCGGCGCTGCCAGAGGAGCGACTACCAACCGTCTATACCTTCGAGCCGGACCCCCAGACAATCTTGAACGAACTGGTGCCACGCCTCACGCTGTTGCAGATTTATCAGGCGATTCTGGAAGCTCAGGCCAGCGAGCACTCTGCTCGCATGGTGGCCATGCGCAACGCCACCGAGAACGCCCAGGAGTTGGCTCAGGACCTGACGCTGACATACAACAAGGCGCGCCAGACCGCCATCACCCTGGAGATTCTGGACATCGCCGGCGGCGCTGAAGCGTTGGCCAAGGCACGGGCAGGGTTTGCATAGCAGTGATCAGTGACCAGTGATCAGTAATCAGTGATCAGTATTCAGTAATCAGTGAACAATAATCAGCTTCATGGTAAGAAGGCAAGTCCTGGAATGAGGAACCAGTCACTGATCACTGATCACTGAATACTGATCACTGGTTACTGGCATTTGAAAAGGAGAAGAAAGAACGCATGGCGAAAGGCACGCTGGGAAAAGTAGCACAGATCATCGGACCCGTCGTTGACCTCGAGTTTCCCCGCGGGGAGTTGCCGGAGATCTACAACTCCGTAGAGCTTCCCCTGACTGAGCAGGCATCTGGCGCAGCCTCCGGGTCATCCGTGGAGAGAAACGGTCACGGCGGGGGCAGGGTCGTGGTCGAGGTGGCACACCACCTGGGAGATGATCGGGTGCGCTGCGTCGCCATGGGACCGACCGACGGCCTCAGGCGCGGCATGGACGCTTACGACATGGGGGCGCCGATCACGGTGCCCGTGGGTGCGTCCACGCTGGGCCGGCTATTCAACGTTCTGGGCGAGCCGATCGACAACCTCGGGCCTGTGGAGGCCGAGGAGCGATATCCGATCCACCGCCCGGCGCCGACCTTCGAAGAGCAGGCGACGACGGCGGAGATCCTGGAGACCGGGCTGAAAGTCATCGACCTCATCGCCCCCTTCACCAAAGGCGGCAAGACCGGCATCTTCGGGGGCGCCGGGGTGGGCAAGACGGTGGTCATAATGGAGTTGATTTCTACTATCGGTCGCGAGCACCAGGGCGTCTCTGTGTTTGCCGGCATCGGCGAGCGCACCCGCGAGGGCAATGACCTGTGGTACGAACTCCAGGATACGGGCGTGATCAACCAGGTGGCCATGGTTTTTGGCCAAATGAACGAGCCGCCGGGCGTGCGCCTGCGGGTCGGTCTGACAGGGTTGACCATGGCCGAGTACTTCCGCGACCGGGGCCAGGACGTCATGATGTTCATCGACAACATCTTTCGCTTCGTCATGTCTGGTTCGGAGGTATCGGCACTGCTGGGGCGAATGCCCAGCGCCGTGGGCTACCAGCCTACACTGGGCACCGAGATGGGCGAGTTGCAGGAGCGCATCACATCCACCAAGACTGGCTCCATCACGTCGTTGCAGGCCGTGTATGTGCCGGCGGATGACTACTCCGACCCGGCGCCCGTGACCACCTTCGCTCACCTGGACGCCACCATCGCCCTGGAGCGTTCCATTGCGGAGCAGGGGTTGTATCCCGCCGTGGACCCACTGGCATCGACCAGCCGCGCTTTGGACCCGCAGATCGTCGGCGAGGGCCACTACAACGTGGCCCGCGAGGTGCAGCGAGTGCTCCAGCGCTATCGTGACTTGAGTGACGTGATCGCCATCCTCGGTGTCGAGGAGCTAAGCGAAGATGACAAGTTGATGGTTGCGCGCGCCCGCAAGATTCAGCGGTTCCTCTCCCAGCCCATGTTCGTGGCCGAAACGTTTACCGGCCGGCCAGGGGCCTTTGTACCAGTCGAGAAGACGGTCGAAGGCTTCCGCGCTATCCTTGACGGGGAGGTGGATGATCTCCCAGAGCAGGCCTTCTACATGGTCGGCCCGCTGGAAGATGCCATCGAAAAGGCCGAGCAGATGGAGCGTGGAGAGGACTGACATGCCGCTGCGACTGGATATTGTCACCGCCGAACGCAACGTCTACAGCGATGACGTGGATATGGTCACGGCGCCCGGCATTGAGGGTGAGATGGGCATTCTTCCACGGCACTCGCTGCTGATGACCGCTCTCCAGCCTGGTGAACTGCGAATTCGCAAGGGTGATGAGGTGGAGTTCTTCGCTATTGGTGGCGGGTTCATAGAAGTCCGTCCTGACCGTGTTATCGTTCTCGCTGACAGCGCCGAGTACGCCGAGGAAATAGACGTCGATCGCGCTGAGGCGGCGCGCGAGCGAGCCGAGAAGATACTCAAGGAGGGTGTCCCCGAGGAGCAGATGGAGGCCATCGAAGGTGCGCTGAGACGGTCGCGGGTGCGGCTCAAGGTAGCACGCCGGCGACGCCGGCGCGCGGACGTGCGCCGGCCAGGCGGCGAGTAGGCTTCAGACCTTCGGGGTTTCATTAGCGAACTTCACCGAGTCGAGGGTTCCAGCGAGGTTCCCACGGCTCAGGACTTGGTGACAAATGCAGGAACCTCGGAGGTCTTTTGGGTATATCAGGTATGTTTTCTAAGCGGATCGGCATCGACCTTGGGACGGTAAACATCCTGGTGCACGAGAAAGGAAAGGGTATCGTGCTCCAGGAGCCGTCCGTTGTTGCGATCTCGGTGAATGACAACCGGATTATGGCCGTCGGCAACGAGGCACTGGAGATGTTGGGTCGCGCTCCCGACACCATCGAGGTTCTGCGTCCCATGCGCGATGGTGTCATCGCCGACTACGTTGTGACCGAAGCCATGCTGCGCTACTTCATCACCAAGGTGGTGGGACGCATGCCATTGTTCCGCCCGGAGGTGATGGTCAGCGTACCCGTTGGCGTGACCAGCGTGGAGAGCCGCGCCGTGCACGATGCGGCGATCCAGGCCGGCGCCCGGGACGCGTTCCTTATCCCAGAACCCCTGGCCGCAGCCATGGGCGCCGGCATGCCCGTGGGCACACCCTCGGGGAACATGATCGTGAACATGGGCGGCGGGACCACAGAGGCGGCCGTGATCTCCCTGCACGGTATCGTTACCTCTGCCTCGGTGCGCGTGGGTGGCAACAGAATCGATGAAGCCATTGCTGCCTACGTTCGTCGGAAGTACAATCTTGTAATCGGCGAGCGTACAGCCGAGCAGATCAAGATCGATATTGGTAGTGCGTTGCCGATGGACACCGAACTCGCGGTGGAAGTGCGTGGACGCGATCAGGTGGCCGGCATGCCCAAGACCATTGAGGTCTCTTCAGACGAGGTGACGGAGGCCATTATCGAACCACTGCAAGCGATTGTCGGGGTCGCCAGGGAAGTGCTCGAACAGACGCCACCTGAGCTTGTCTCCGATGTGATTGATCGCGGCATGGTGATGGCCGGCGGCGGTGCTTTGCTGCGCAACATGGATCGCCTGCTGACTCAGGAGACCGGCGTTCCGTGCTACGTGGCCGAGAACCCCATGGCCTGCACCGCACTAGGCGCAGGCAAGGCGCTGGAGAACTACGACCTCATACGCCGAACGCTGCCGGCCTTGTAGTACGTTCCGAACACCAGACATGAAAGGGCGGAGGCCGAGGTCTCCGCCCTTTCGCGTTTGTTGTGCGTTCATAGCATCGTTTGACAAAGTGAAAAAATTCAATAGACTTGAGTTGGCGGAATCGAATTGGGAAGATGCGGGCGTAGTCGCCCCCCACCGTCAGAGGCAACGTGCGAGGAGTTAGCAGGAGTTTATGGTAGCCCGTCCTGAGAACAGTCATTCAAACGGCAAGGACATCGTCGAGAGCCTCATCAGTCGAGGCAAGGAACGGGGTTATCTGACGACTGATGAGATACTGGACGCCTTCCCGGATGACGAGGAGGATCTCGAGCAGGTTGAGGCAGCGTTCACGCAACTTCTGAAGGCCGGCATTGAAGTGCGTGATGTTGATGCTGCCAGTGAACCGTCGCCGGCGGCTGCTGGAGCTCGCCAGGTCCGCCAACTTGCTGATCCGTCGGGCGTGGACAGCGACGACACGATTAGCCTGTACCTGCGAGAAATCGGCACAATCATGCTGCTCACCTCAGAGGATGAGGTCAATCTGGCCAAGCGGCTGGAACGTGGCAACGAAGCCAAGAAGCGCCTGGAGACCAAAGAATTGGACCCTGAAGAAAGGGAACAGCTCCGCCGCATATTCATGGACGGTGAGCGGGCGCGCAAGCACTTGATCCAGGCCAACTCGCGTCTGGTCGTTAGCATTGCCAAGAAGTACGTCGGGCACGGCGTGCCCTTTCTGGACCTGATCCAGGAAGGAAACCTGGGACTGATTCGTGCTGTAGAGAAATTCGACTATCGCCTTGGTTACAAGTTCAGCACCTACGCTACGTGGTGGATCCGGCAGGCCATCACACGGGCGCTGGCAGATCAGGCGCGGACGATCCGCGTGCCCGTGCACATGGCCGAGCAGATCAATAAGCTGCGAGCAGCCCGGCGCCAGTTGGAGCAAGCACTGGGGCGGGAGCCCACCGTCGAGGAAGTGGCGGTAGAGTTGGACATGAGTCCGCGCCGGATTGAGCGGATTCGCGAAATCGCGCAGCGACCGTTATCGCTGGAACTGCCCGTTGGCGAGGAAGAAGATAGCGAACTCGGCGATTTCATCGAAGATGAGGAAACGCCGCTGCCGACGGAAGCGGCCTGGCAAGAGCTGCTGCGCGAAGAAATCGAGCAGGTGCTGAGCAGTCTGTCACCCCGCGAAGCACGTGTGCTGCAACTCCGCTTCGGGCTGGCCGACGGCTACCAGCACACGTTGGAAGAAGTCGGCGAGAAATTCGGCGTCACCCGTGAGCGCATCCGCCAGATCGAAACCAAGGCCATCCGCCGGCTTCGCCACCCCACGCGCAGCAAACGATTGCGTGACTATTTGCGCTAACGTTGTCTGCCCGAAGTTTGCACGCCTCTCAGACTGATATTGGATATTGGATATTGGGTATTGGGCATTCAGGCCTCCCAGCAGCGAGGCAATATCCAATATCCAATACCCAATATCCAATCTCCAATCTCTACCCCCCCAGCCACCTATCGAAGAACCCAACCACCCTGTCCCGATACTCCTGCGGCCGCAGCTCGTGGATATTCCGATGGCCGGCCTCTGGCACCATCCACAACTCCTTCGGCTCCCGCGCCGCGTGGTACAACTGATAAGCAGCCCACGGCGGCACGAACGGGTCGCGCTGACCGTGGATCATCAGCAGGGGGGCGCGGCAAAAGTCTGCCCAGCGGATGGGGTCGATCAGCGTGAAGTCCACGCCCAATTGCAGGCTGGCGGCCCAGATGATGGGCCGGCTCACCAGGCTGGCAATGGCCGGCGGCATCCCCCGCCAAACCATTCCGCTGACGACCACATCCCTCACCCGCGCGAACGCCCCATCAGAGACGATGGCTGCGACAGACTCCGACATGGGTGACGTGGCCACGGCGACCGCGCCGCCCATGGAGAAGCCCATCAACCCGACGCGCTCGGCGCCCCGCTGCCCCAGAAAATCGATAGCGCCCAGCAGGTCCCGCCGCTCCAGGATGCCCAGGGAGGTGGCGGCCCCATCGCTGCGTCCCCGCCCGCGCCAATCGAACATCAGCAGGGCGTAGCCGGCCTGGTGGAGCCACGGCGCGCACGCCAGGTCCGAGTGCACGCTCCCGGTGTGGCCCGGACAGAAGATGATGGCGCCTCGGGCGTCCTCCTTCGGAATGAACCAACCGCGCAGGGTTACGCCGTCGCGGCTGGGAAAGCTGACGGGGTCAGACGGCAAGCCTAACGCCCCCGGATTGGTGTAGGCGTCGGGGTCGGGACGCCGGGTCAGTTGCTGGCCGGCGAGCCAGGCGAAGAGGCCGGCGGTGCCCAACGCGACCGCCGATCCCCGAATCGCCATTCGTCGAAAGCGTTGTTCAGATGACATAGATTGCTTCCAGAATTACCGAACTCATCCGTCCGAACCCTTGCGAAGGTTCATAAGCAAATTCTAAGCCGGCAGTGCCACTGCAAGCCAAGACCCGCTCTATTGACAAGGCTATTCGTAACCTTCGCAAGGGTGGCTGGGTAACTACGGTCCGACGTGCTTGACTCGACCACGCTATTCAGCCATGTCCAAGAGCTTGAAGAACGTGTCCACCACCTCGGGATCAAATTGCTGGCCGGCCTGCTCACGGATGTGTTCCCGTGCCCGCTTTTCGGTCCATGCCTTGCGGTACGGGCGATCGGAGCGCAGCGCGTCGTACACGTCCACCACGGCGAAGATGCGCGCCGGCAGAGGGATCTGCGCGCCCTTCAGCCGGCGCGGATAGCCCGCGCCGTCCCACCTTTCGTGATGACCGTACGGGATGTCCAGCGCCGGGCGTAGGAACGGGATGGGGAGCAGCAAGTTGTAGGCGTACACCGGGTGCTGGCGCATGACCTCCCATTCGTCATCGTTGAGCTCGCCGGGCTTAAGCAAGATGCTGTCGGGGATACCCATCTTGCCGATGTCATGCAGCAAGACACCCCGACGGATGTGGGCCAGTGCTTCATCGCTGATCCCCAGGGCGCGCGCCAGGCGCAGGGTGAGATCAGTCACGCGCCGGGCGTGGCCCTCGGTCTCTTGGTCGCGCAACTCCAGTGCTCGTGCCCACCCCTCCAGGGTTGTGTCGTAGGCAAGCCTCAGATCGATGTTAGATCGTTGCAGATTGTTGAACAGCGTGGCATTGTCAATGGCAAGGGCTGCCTGGATCGCCAGCGCGTCGAGGAAGTTCAACCACTCGGGATCGGGGTCGAGAGGAGCGCGATGGAATATCTCCAAAACGCCCAACACGCGGCCTTTGGCGACCAGCGGCACGCCGTAGTAGGCGGTGAATGACTCGCCGGCCATCCGCAGGGCGCGCGTGAGGTCGCCCGCGTCTTCGCTGAGGTCGGGAATCACCACGCGGCGACGTTCGAGGGCCGCGCGCCCAGCATGACCATCACCCACCCGCAGCCGGGTGTGTTGGAGGGCGTCCGTATAGAAACCAACCCCGGCGGCATACTCCAGGGTGTGGGTGTACACATTGAGCAGCAGGATGTCAGCCGCATCCACCCCCAGTTGGGCGGTGACCTCAGACAGCAGGATGTTGAGGGTTACGTGCAGGTCTACACTGGCGGTAATGGCCATGTCAATACTCCGCAAGGCGGCCAGGCGCTGCATCTGGAGTTGAAGTTGTTCTTCAGCTTCCACCCGATCAGTAATGTCCTGCTTTATGGCGATGAAGTGGCTGACCTCACCACTTCCGTTGAGCAGGGGGGTGATGGTTTGCTCATCAATATACAAACTGCCGTCCTTGCGCCGGTTGATGAGTTGCCCTCGCCAGACATCGCCGGCCATGATCGTCTCCCAGAGGTGTCGATAGAATGATGGGTCCTGTTCCTCCGACTTGAGCAGGCGGGGCGTCTGGCCAAGGGCTTCTTCTGGGCTGTACCCGGTTAGTCGGCTGAAGGCCGGGTTGACCCACAGGATCACTCCTTCACGGTCGGTGATGACGATGGCGTTGGCGGCCGCTTCCAGCGCGGCGCCTTGCAGGCGCAACCGTTCCTCCGCCTGCTTGCGCCCGGTGATGTCGCGCACCACAACCAGCATCACCGTGTCACGGTCGATGGTTTGTAGTCTGCCAGTGATTTCCACCGGGAAGTGTTCTCCGTTGGCGCGGATATTGACCGTTTCCACCGGCTGATCCGGCGGGGCTTGTTCCAGCAGTTCGTCCGGACGCAGTATGGCCTCGCCGGCCGGCACCAGGTCGGCCACGGTCTTGGTGAGGAACTCGGCGTGGCTCCAGCCGAACATCTCACACGCGCTGGCGTTGGCGTCCAGAATCTCGCCGGAGAAACTTTCGACCAAGATCGCATCGCGTACCCCCTCGAAGATGCCACGGTAGCGCTCTTCTGACTGGCGCTGCGCCTCAAACAGCCGGGCGTTCTCGATGACAATGGCTGCCTGCCCGGCCACGGTCTGGACGAACTCGATCTCGTCCGGCTGGAACACACGCCGGGCACGGGTGTCATCCAGTACCAGCAAGCCGATGACGTCCTCCCGAACTATCAGCGGCACGGCCAGGAAGGCCTGGATGTGAAACGCAGCATCGTACTCGGGGTTGACCACGTCGGCGTAGGCCGGGTCTTCCACGTCCGGCACCATCAGCGGTTCACCGGTCTCGAACAGGCGGGCCACCAACGGCTCGTCGCGGGGGAGACGGATGCTTCCCACATCTGGTTCGCCGATCTGGACGCCGTAACCGCGCTCCTGCGCGAAGCCGCGCCCCTGCAGGAACTCGCCGCTTTCGTCCAATAGCCAGATGCTACAGCGGTTTGCCCCCAGGGCAGTCGTCAGTGCCGCAGCCAATTGATCCAGCAGATCGGTGAGGTTCAGCGTACTGCTGATGGCCTGGTCGATGCGGTGCAGGAGGTGCAGCCGGTCTCGCTGGCTGGTCAGTTCCTGGTTGGCCTCCTCCAACTGCAGCACCTTGTCTTCCAGCTTGCGGATCAGGGCCTCGTTGTACTCCCTGAGGTAGACCGCTTCCTCCTCCACCGGCTCACGCGGCGAGGCCAGCCGGCCGGCCTCGTGCTCCGCGATGACCTCCTGCAGCATCTGAACGAACGCGTCTGGCTCGACCGGCTTGACGATGAACCGCTCCGCTCCCAGGCTCAGGGCGAATTCCTCGTCCCTGGGATCGGTGTACGTGGCGGTGTAGAAGACAAAGGGGATGTGCTTCAACACCCCGTCCTTCTTCCACTCGCGGCACAGGGTGAAGCCATCCATCACCGGCATCAGGATGTCGGAGATAATCATGTCGGGCGGTGCGGATCTGGCTTTGTCCAGGGCTTCCTGGCCGTTGGCGGCCGTCTCCACGTGGTAACCATGGCCCCCCAGGAGCACCTGCAACATGTAGAGGTTCTGCTCGTCGTCGTCCACCACGAGGAGCTTCAATTCCAGATTTTCGATTTCAGATTCCAGATTTTCGATTTCGAGATCCGAGTCTTTCATTTATTATCAC
>JBHHTZ010000023.1:0-16642 GCA_046753605.1 Anaerolineae bacterium | reverse complement strand
CTGCTGTGTAGCACGGGCACTTCATGCCCGTGCGGGCGCCGGCTGAGAAGCAACGCGCTGTTACCGGATTATTTTCTCAAGGTTCATAATCCAGGCCAACCGGTCACAAAGCCGGCTCGCTCGGGCTCTTGAGCTGGGCTTTCAAGCTGGCCAGTTGCTCTCGCAACTTCCTGTCCCGCTGCCAGCGGGCAGTCACATCGCGAATAATGGCTGCTATCCCCAACACGCCACCTGAGTCGTCATGTACGAGAACCACGGTGAATTCGATCGAGATGCGTGCGCCATCCTTGCGAAGAGCCGGCACCGCGAGCAGGTCGCCGCCTCCGTACTTCGTGACCCCGGTCTCCATCACGCGATGGTAGCCTTCCCAGTGCCGTGCTCGGAAGCGCTCCGGGGTGATCAGGTCCAGACTTTGGCCCAGGGCTTCCTCGGCGGTGTAGCCGAAGATCGCTTCCGCGCCTGAATTCCAAAGGCGAACGAGGCCTTCGTGATCAGCGAAGACGATCGCGTCGTATGTGTTGTCCACAATCTGCTGGTACAGTCGTTCGTGTGTAAACGTTGACATATCGGTTTCACTCATCAGGTTTCCAATCCCCACGCTGCAGACCGGCCATCACTTTGGCATGATCGGCCTCCGTGGGCGGAGGGGCGACAACGTGCAGGGCTATCAGGCGCGTCTCAGCCTTCAGCCCCCGCATCTCGCCGGCCGGCGCGAAAGCGATGGCTCCCGGACCAATCGGTTCCTCCCGATTCTCGACCACGATCTGCCCCTGGCCCTCCAATACCGCCAGCGCCAGGTCTACTCCTGGTCGATGCACAGGAATGAACTGCCCGGGTTCCAGACAAACGAGAAGGACCTTCACTCGCTCACTCTCGGCCAGGAGAATGGGATTGAAGTGTTCCGGTCGAAAAGAGAGCATCTGAGTGTATGAAGGAATCAGCTTTGTGCCCATTCTCAACGGATGCCGCTGGGGCGGTGGAACCTGCCGAACGTCTACGATCTTCGGGTCCGTTGCGGGTTCCTCGTAGGCAGCGTGCATACCGTCCAACACGAGCTGCTGTTCTTCTTCTGACAGGTATTGCTCAAACAGGGGCAGGTAGACCCGCTCCTCCTTTTCCAGGTGTACCTGCAACACTGCCTCCAGTTGCAGGGCCAGGCGTTGGAGTTGGGTTTCCAGGGCTGGTCGCTCGTCCTGGACAGCGCTCTGCAGCGCCTGGACGGTCTGCCCGATCTGGCGGATGTACTCTTCGATGAACTCGTGATCCACGCTCATCGTGGTGGTTGCCCGGCCGTGGGCCTTGACCAGCGGTTCGACGACCGGGTACAGGTGCCGCTCCTCGCCGATGGCATGGGGTAGCAATTCGTCGCTCAGGAAAGTGGCCATGGCTCGCGGATCGGCATCGGGCCGGCTCTCCACCAACGCTGCTACCTGCGCCGCCAGCGTGTTCACGAGTTCCCGATGGTGGTTGCGGATAGCTTTAGTTACTTGACTCACAATACTCTTCTCCGTTCAGATCATCACATGCCGCCGCTCGGCCCAGCGAGTACCCAGTTGGGTCAGGCCTCCGGCGCCCAGCATCTGCTCCGCCATAGGGAAAAGAACCTGCTCCTCTTTGGCGAAGTGGTCGCGGGCCACCCGCACAGCGTGTAACACCAGACGCTGAGCCTGCGCCAGGTCCTGGGTTGCCTGAACCTGTCCCAGGGTGTTTTCGATCTCGTCATGCTCCATGCGCATCACCGCCAGGGGACCCATCTGGCCCAGGTGGGGGTCCAGTGCAGTAAAGAGCAACTCATTTTCCAGGCCGGCGTGGGTTGCCAGAGCAGCGGCCAGCAACGCCGTCTGGCTCTGAACCTGGGCCAGGCTCTCGGCCGCCGGCGCCGCCTGCTCCAGGTGGTCGAACTGGGCGTAGAACACACCATGCTCTCCCAGCAATGCTTCGATAATCTTCACGTGTTTCCCTCCATTGATTGAATCGTCTGCTGCAACTCACTCAGGAACTGGCTGAGGCGCAGGCCATAGATCGCTGCCGCATCGGCCAGCGTCTCGAAGGATGCCATGGCACAGCCAACACAGGCCATTCGGTGGCGGAAGAAGACCGGGATGGTTTGTGGCCAGTGATCCAGCACTTCGGCCACAGTGAGTTTCGTCATGCGAGATGGCTTCATGGTACCTCCTTCGCCCTCAAGTGTACATGGACAGGAGGCGCCTGTCTTTGCGCTAGCGCAAATAGCCGAAAGACTTCCTAAGCGAGAGAATATCCAAAAAGCTCCTGCTTAGAGCAGGAGCTTTTTGGCTGCCACAGGCTCTGGCCGAGGAGGAAGATGGGACAAGCATGTCCTTGTTTTCGACGAACTGGATCACACCCCCTCATGGATTTGCGCTGACGGCTGCTGCTTCAGGTTGTCTGACGTGGGTCCGCTTCAGCACGTAGCCCAGCGCCAGGGAGAGAATCGCCAGGCCAATGAAGGTCACGAAACCGGTTGCGTAGCCGGCGTTTCCCTGCGCCCGCACGAAAGCGCCCATCACCGGCGGAATGGCGAAGCCGCCGAAAGCGCCCAGGCCGCCTACCCAGCCGGCGGCGCCGCCCACTGCCTCCGGCACCTCCTGCGGCACCAGTTTGAACACGGCTGCGTTGTTGACACCCATCCCCAGAGCCATCAGGATTTCACCCACTACGGAGAGACCGTAACTGTGCGAGATCGTCATTAGCGCAGCGCCAGCCAGCAGCGTAGCTAACGATAGGATGGCCGTGTTCTCCCCGCCGATCCGGTCCGAGACCGATCCTCCGGCCACCCGGATGACCGAGGTCAGGATCGAGAACAGGGCTGTGAGCATGCCGGCACTCACAGCGCTGACGGCGAAGAAGGACTTCCAGTACGTCGGCAGCCAGGCCGTCAGGGCGATAAAGCCGCCGAATGTGGTGAAGTAGAGGATGACCAGCACCCAGCTCTTCCACACGCGGGCCGAGATCTTCAGGCTATCGCTAAGGCTGCCGGCTGGGAACAGTTCCTGACCGTGTTCAAGCGCCTCACGCTTCGATTCCTCAACCGAGACCCCGTGGTCCCGCAGTTGGAAGAACCAGGCGTTGCGACCGGTGATGTAGTACAGCCCGGTCCCCACGACCAGGAAAATGAGCCACGCCAGGTAGGAGCCGGCCAGCCCCCACGAGGCCAACGCGAGGGGCAACAGGAAGGAGAAAAGACCTGGTGCGATGTTGCCGACGCCGGCGTAGGTCCCCAGCGCCCATCCCTGGCGCGCCTGCGGGAACCAGTACGACACCTGACTGATGCCCACCGAGAAGGTGGCAATGCCACACCCACTCAACAACCCCAGCAGCAGAAGCAGGGGGTAGAGGCTTGCACTTAGCCGATCAGGGTAAAGGACGTAGATAACCACGAACAGCCCCAGCATCCCCACGATGGACAGGGCCAGCAGAACCAGGAAGGGCTTGCGCCCGCCCGTCGTGTCTACCCAGGCCGAGAAGGGGATGCGCAGCAGCGAGCCGGAAAGCGACGGCATGGCTACCAGCAGGCCAACCAGCACCGGACTCAGGCCCATCACGTCCTTGAACTTGTGCGCCGTCGGCCCAAAAAGCGAGACGGCCGCAAAGCCGATGAAGAACCCCAGCGTCGCTCCAAAGAGCCCTTCAGTCGGGTTACCTTTCAGTCGATCCATCGGGACATCCTCCTTCGGTATTCCCTATCACCCTTTCTCCTTGTCACCCCGTCACCCATGCTCCCCGGCTCCTACGCCCGCCGCGCCCGGCGATTCCAGATCACCACCTGGTAGGGCCGCCACAGGTAGGTGATGGGGACCGTCACCAGGTGAACCAGGCGGGTAAACGGGAACAGGGCGATGATAAAGAAGCCGCCCAGCATGTGCAGCTTGGGTATCAGCGGCAGTGCCGCCACATACGCCGGCTGTGGACTGAGCGTGAACAGCGAGACCAACCAGGGCACGGCTGTGTGCAGATACCATGCCGCCCCCCAGCGATAGAAAAAGGCCACCCAGAAACCCAACACCACCTGCACCAGCAGGGCCAGCAACAGCAGCCAGTCCACGCCCGACGTAACAGCCATCAAGCGCGGGTTTCCAAGCCGGCGAACAATGAACAGCACAGCCCCGACGATGGTCATCAACGCCAGCGCCCATCCCGTGACTTCCAGCACGTACAGGCGGGCCGGAGATCCAATCAACGCCCCCCATGCACTGGGGAAAATGGCTGCCAGCAGGTGGGCGCCCAAGATGAACAGGATTCCGTAGTGCCACGGCACGGAGCCCCAGAACAACTGGCGGTTCTCCAAGAACTGGGAAGACAGGCTGGAGTAGGAGAAGCGATCGCTGAAATAGCGATACACCCCCACGATTACCGCCAGAATGACGGCCACATAGGGAAAGGCCACAAAAAGCACCATATCGGTCATGATTCATTCCTCCTCGTACGCCAATCAGAAACCAGGTTTCTGTGTCCTGCAACGGAGAGAGATGGCTGCTTCAGTCATCCTCGCCGGCCGAGATCTTGTCAACCACGGGAAAGAAACCTGGTTTCTTTTCACAGCAGGCCAAGCTCGCCATCAGGCTGACACAGGAGTCAACTGCCGGCCATTCACCCGTTCCACATCGGATGCATCCCGCAGCGTGCAGCCCTGAAAAACCAGCGACAGGGCCCGGATGACCTCGCCGTAGGGATCGGTCTTGCCCTCAAATACCTGCTGCATTCGATTCAGGGCCGGCACAACGCATTCTGCGATGAGATCGCGCTCCAAATCCTCGTTCTGCAGCATGGCCAGAAAGCGCAAGATCACAGCGAGATGGTCCGGCAGATCACCCTCGGCCGAGAAGCCGCGAGAGCGATACTCCTCGTTCAACTTCGCAAGAAAGGCGCCTCGTTTGTAGCTCTCGCCAAACAGGTGGTAGCCCACGTAGGGATAGCACACCACCTGCAAGTCGAAGGTGCCGGTGTAGATCTCCTCCAGTCGGCCAGGCGGCGTCTCTTCCACCCATGCGGCGAACGCCTCCAGGTGGCCGGCGGCCTCCGCATTGACAGGCAGGAGCTGTGCCGCGCACTCGTGTGCCCGCTCGCGCAGGGCCGGCGTGGGATACTCCAGGATGTCGGCAAAGAGTCGATACAACTGGCAGATAGCCTGATTCTGTGGCATCGCTCACCATCCCCTCTCTGGCGACTGGCGGAAGCCAAAGCCGGCCGCCGGCTTGTGGGCGAAGGGGTCCATCGTCTCCTCGATGGCCATCTCGCGCGCCATCGGCGGGATGACAAAGCGATCCTCGAACGTCGGTAGGGCAGTCAAGCGGTAGATGGCCTCGGCCTCCTCGGCTGTCGTGCCGGCCTCGGCCAGCGCCTTCTCCACTTCCCCAGACGACACATCGCCCACGGCTTCGGCGCGCTTGTAGACCCGGACGGCGATCAGCTTCTTGTACGCAGCAGTTACCTCAGCTTCGTTGCCCGCCGCGAAGAGGCTGGCCATGTAGCGCACCGGCACCCGCGCGCTCTCCAGCGAACTGAAGAAGTCGCCGGCCAGGCGGTAGGCCCCCCCGTTCTGGGCAGACGCCATCACCGGCAGCATCGGCGGAACGTAGTACAGCATGGGAATAGTGCGAAACTCGGGGTGCAGCGGCAAGGCCAGTTGCCACTCTTTAACGAACTTATACACGGGCGACTTCTGGGCAGCTTCAATCACTGCCTCACCGATGCCGGCCTGCCGCGCCTGGCCCACAACCTCTGGATCGTTAGGATTCAGGATCATCTCTCGCTGGGCCTGCACAAGTTGCTCGTCCGGGTGGGTGGCGATCTCCTGGATGCGGTCGGCGTCGTAGAGCAGTACGCCCAGGTAGCGGATGCGACCCACGCAGGAGTGGAAGCAGGCCGGCGCCTGGCCGGTCTCCAGCCGGGGATAGCACAGGATGCACTTTTCCGACTTGCCGGTGGACCAGTTGTAGTACACCTTCTTGTACGGACAGCCGGAGATGCACATGCGCCAGGCGCGGCACTTCTCCTGGCTGATGAGCACGATGCCGTCCTCGCCACGCTTGTAGATGGCGCCGGCGGGGCAGGCAGCCACGCAGCCGGGGTTCACACAGTGGTTGCAGATGCGCGGCAGGTAGAAGAAGACCAGCCGCTCGATCTCAAACAGCATCTGCTGCTCTGCCTCGCTGATGCCTTCCAGGTTGGGATCGTTGGCGGCGTAAACGGTGGAACCGCTCAGGTCATCGTCCCAGTTGGGGCCGGCCTCGATCTCCATCGGCTTACCGCTGATCATGGAGATGGGGCGGGCCGTGGGCTGGTCGTCCCCTTCGGGGGCGTTGAACAGCTCATCATACTGGTAGGTCCAGGGCTCGTAGTAGTCATCCACGGTGGGCAGGTAGGGGTTGAAGAAGATGTTGCCCAGCGCGCCCAGCTTGCTCTGCAACTTCAGGCGCAGGTTTGTCCCTTGTTTCTCCCAGCCGCCCCGGTACTTCTCCTGATCCTCCCACAGCGTGGGATAGCCGGTGCCCGGCTTGGTCTCTACGTTGTTCCACCATGCGTACTCGGTGCCCTGGCGGTCGGTCCAGATATTCTTGCAGGCGATGCTGCACGTGTGGCAGCCAATGCACTTGTCCAGGTGGAAAACCATTGATACTTGCGCGCGAATGTCCATGGCGTTCGCTCCTTTGTTGGCAATACCCAATATCTAATATCCAACATTGCAGGATGATATTAGATATTGGGTATTGGGTATTTACCACTGTGGCTTGCCTTCCAGCTTCTTCACCAAGATGTACGTGTCGCGATTGACCCCTGTCGGGCCCCAGTAGTTGAAGCCGTAGGTGAACTGGCCGTAGCCGCCCATCATGAGTACCGGCTTGAGTCGCGTTCGGGTCAGGCTGTTGTGCCCGCCGGCCCGCCGGTTGCCCCGCAGCGGCGATTTGGGCACCGAGATCGTGCGCTCCGGCGAGTGGTAGAAGATGCACACGCCTCTGGGTACACGCGCGCTGACGATGGCTCGCGTCACGACCACGCCGTGGTCGTTGTATACCTCCACCCAGTCATTGTCCACCACGCCAATCTCAGCGGCGTCACGGTCGTTCATCCAGAAGGGCTCGACACCGCGCGACAGCGTGAGCATGCGGTGGTTGTCGAAGTAGGTGGAGTGGATGTGCCACTTCCCGTGCGGCGTCAGGTAGTTCAGCATAATGGACTTGCCTTCGGGCTGGCTCTTGACGATGTCGCCGAAGGTGCGCGGGTCGGGCTTGGGCTTGTAGGTCGGCAGGTGTTCGCCAAAGGCGATGTAGCCCTCGTGGTCCAGGTAGAAGTGCTGCCGGCCGGTAAGCGTCCGCCACGGAACCAACCGCTCCACGTTGAGGCAGTAGGCGGAATAGGCGCGCCCGTTGTTCGTGATGCCGGTCCAGACAGGGCTGGTCAGCAGCCGGCGCGGCTGCCGCACCAGGTCCTTGAAGCTGGAGTTGGTGCCCCGATACGGCTCGGCCAGGTCCGCCAGCGGCAAACCGACTTTCTCCTCTTCGGCCTTGAAGGCGCGGTAGGCCGACTCGCCGTTGGTCTCGGGAGCCAGGTAGAGGATCGCGTTGGCTGCCTCCACAGCGTCGTCGAGCGAGGGGTACACGTGGCCGTTCCACGCTGCCGGCTGCCGCTCGGCCAGTTCATCGTAAAGATCGGCTACGGACCAGCGGTTGCCGTGGGCGCCGATGCCCTCCCGCACCCCTGGCCCCAGGGAGATGAAGCGGTTGTAGAGATTGACGTAGTCTCGCTCCACAACCACCAGGTTGGGCATGGTCTTGCCGGGGATGGGCTCGCACTCGCCTTTGGCCCAGTCCTTGACTTCCGGCTGGGCCATCTCCGCCGGCGTGTCATGCTGCAACGGCACGGCCACAACCTCGCGCACTGGCTCCGGCAGGTGGTCGCGCGCCAGCTCGCTCACCTTCTCAGCGACGGCCTTAAAGATCTCCCAGTCCGATTTGGACTCCCAGCAAGGCGGCACAGCCTCGGACAGCGGGTGTATGTAGGAGTGTAGGTCGGTGCTGTTCAGGTCGTTCTTCTCGTACCAGGTGGCCGTGGGCAGCACGATGTCGGAGTAGAGGGCGGAGGTGTCCATGCGGAAGTTGATGTCCACCACCAGGTCGAACTTGCCCTGCGGCGCTTCCTCGCGCCAGACCACCTCGCTGACCGAGTCGCCGGCGATCTCATCGGCGATGGCGTTGGTGTGGGTGCCCAGGTAGTGCTTGAGAAAGTATTCGTGCCCCTTGGCACTGGACATCAGCGCGTTCCCGCGCCAGATGAACCACACGCGCGGCCAGTTCTCCGGCGCGTCGGGGTCCTCCACCGAGAAGCGCAGTTTCTTCTGCTTCAGTTGCTCCACGATCCACTGCGAGATCTCCTGATTGTCTGTTGCCCCCGCCTGCTCCGCCTCGCGCACCAGTTCTATGGTGTTGCGGTTGAACTGCGGGTAGAAAGGCAGCCAGCCCATGCGCACCGCTTTGACTTGCAAATCCATGGTGTGCCCCTGAGCCAGGTTGTTGTCCTCGGGCACGGGGTGGTACTCGGTGAAGCTGCGCTCGTAGCGCCACTGGTCGGTGTGGACGTAGTGGAATGAGGGGGTGTTCTGCAAGCGGGGCGGCTTTACCCAGTCAAGAGCGAAGGCGATAGGCGCCCACGAGGAGACTGGGGCGAGCTTCTCCTGGCCCACGTAGTGGTTCAGACCGCCGCCGTTGCGCCCCACACAGCCGGTGAGCATGAGCGCCACGATGCCGGCGCGGTAGATCAGATTGTTGTGATACCAGTGGTTGATGCCAGCGCCGATGATGATCATGCACTGACCTTCAGTCTTCTCGGCGGTGGAGGCCCACTCCCGGGCAAACTGAATGACCGTCTGGCGGTCGATGCCGCTGAACCGCTCCTGCCAGGCCGGCGTGTAGGGGGACTCTTCGTCGTCGTAGTCGGATGGGTACTCGCCGGCCAGCCTCTGTCCTGAGCCTGTCGAAGGGCCACGGCCTACGCCGAATTGGGCCATCAACAGGTCGTAGATGGTGGCCACGGCCACCTTGCCATCGGCCGTCTCGATGTACTTGACCGGCACACCCCGCCGGAATGTCTGGCCGCTGGCAAACTCGGTGAATTCGGCCTGAACGACCTCGTCGTGGTTGTCGAGGAGTGTGAGTACCGGATCGATCTCCGCTCCGTCCAGGCCGTCCTTCATCTCCAGGTTCCACTGGCCTTTCTGCTGCTGCCAGCGGAAGCCAACGGTGCCCTGGGGCATGCGCAACTCCCCGCTGGTCTTGTCCATCACCACATACTTCCACTCACCGTTCTCCGCGTCGTGGTAGCGGGCCAGCCGGCCGGCGCGCAGCATGCGCCCCGGGGCGTAGGCATCGCCCTGCTTGTCCAGCACGACCAGGAAGGGGGAATCGGTGTAACGCTTCACGTAGTCCGTGAAGTACGGTGCCGCGCGGTCGGCATGGTATTCCTTCAGAATGACGTGGTTGACGGCCATCCAAAAGGCGCCATCCTGGCCGGCGTTGATCGGAATCCACCAATCGGCATATTTGGAGACCTGGCTGAAATCGGGCGAGAGGACGACCAGCTTGGAGCCGCCGTGGCGCGCCTCGGCCACGAAGTGGACATCCGGGGTGCGGGTCATGTTCAGGTTAGCGCCCATGACCGCAATGTATTTGCTGTTGTACCAATCCGCGCTCTCGCAGACGTCGGTCTGTTCGCCCCAGATTTCGGGCGAGGCCGGCGGCAGGTCGCTGTACCAGTCATAGAAGCTGAGGGCCACGCCGCCCA
This sequence comes from Anaerolineae bacterium, assembly GCA_046753605.1. Taxonomy (GTDB): domain Bacteria; phylum Chloroflexota; class Anaerolineae; order Epilineales; family JAANWY01; genus JBHHTZ01. Next base: position 6,847 of record JBHHTZ010000023.1, on the reverse strand, counting down.
GCAGTTCCAGGAAGCGAGCGCCAGAAGCGTAACTCAGCATGGACATGGCCGGGATGGGGGAGAAGCCGATGACCCGGTCCGGGCCGTACTTCTTCACGGTATAAATCGTAGAGGCAGCGATGATTTCCAGCACCTCGTCCCAACTGGCGCGCCGAAAACCGCCCTTGCCTCGGGCCTGCTGGAAGCGCCGGCGGCTGGTCTCATCCTCCACAATAGAGGTCCAGGCAGCCACCGGGTCGGCGTGTTGGCCTTTGGCCTGACGCCACAGGTCCACCAACGCTCCCCTGATGTAGGGGTACTTCACACGAATCGGGCTGTAGATATACCACGAGAAGGAGATGCCACGCTGACAGCCGCGAGGCTCATACGGGGGCAGGCCCTGTTCCAGGCTGGGGTAGTCGGTGGCTTGCATTTCCCAGGTGATGATGCCGTCCTTGACGTAGACCATCCAGGAGCAGCCGCCGGTGCAGTTGACGCCGTGGGTGCTGCGCACGGCCTTGTCGTGCTGCCAGCGGTTTCGGTAGAACTCTTCCCACTGACGGGCTTTGGGATCGACGATGTCTTGAATCCAACTCATCTTGTTATCCTCCTGCTGCTCATGCCTGTCCCACCATGGGCCGGCGAACTGCCTGCAGCCGGCGTCGCCACACCACCTGAGCCAGTACCATCAGCACTACGAAAACCACCAGAGCCAGCAGGCCGAGTTGCCCGGTCTCCTGGGTGGGTTGTCGGGCTGCTGCCGTCTTCAAGAAGGCCGCGAGGTCCGCCTGCTCCTCGGGGGTTAGAGGTTGGTTGTCGAAGATGGGTTTCATGGTGGGGAAGGGCGGCGCGGCCAGTACAGATGCCATGCCGGCGTCGCCGTAGTTGTTGAACACCTGGGTCAGGTCGGGACCCATGGCTCCGCCGCCCAGGGCACCGACGCCGGCCACGGTGTGGCAGCTCGTACAGGCGGGCGCGCCGTTCTGGAAGTGCGTGCTGCCGGCGAACATGGCTTGACCCATCGCGGGGTCGCCCGCGGCAATGGCGACTGGCGCCGGCGCGGGGGCCTGGGCCGGCTGTTGTTCCGTTTCAGCTTCTGGCCCGCCGCCTTCGTGCTCAAGGAAAGCCAGGAGCAGCCTGGCGTCCGCCTCTGAAAGGCCCAGGTTGGGCATCGGCACGCCGTTGAACTCCTGGAGCAGTTGGGTAGCGATGGGGTCTTTTTCGGCCAGCATCTTGTCAGGAGCGATCAGCCAGCGTATCAGCCAATCCTCGTCTCGCTGAGTGGTCACGCCCTGGAGATCCGGCCCCACCAGTTTGCCGCCGCCGACGGTGTGGCAGGCAGCGCATTTCTGTTCGAAGATGGCGTGGCCTTCCTCAGGCGACTGGGCCGGCGGGGCTGCCTGGGCCAATGAGATGGCCGCCGCCAGCAACAGACCGGCCAGCAGCAGGGCCGGCAGACGCCTGGCAACACCGAAACGATGTCCAAACTTTCCACTGAATCGCATAGGCTCCACCTCCTTTGTTTGGCTAGCAGACCCTAAAGGTTTCAGAAACCTTTAGGGTCTCTCTCCGGGTTGGTAGGCCGGCAGGCTGCGAATGACGTCGATCAGGTCTGCACTGCGCGCCGGCAATGTCTGCAAGGCATAAACACGAATCACATTCTCCGTCAACCCGATCCGGACAATTGGAAGGTCAGGATAACGCTCCAGAATCTGGCTGGTGAGGGAAGCCGCGCTCTCCGATTCTTCTCCCTCCTGAACAATGAGTGCGATGTCCGGCATATCTTCATGCAGTTGGGTCAGCACGTCTGCGTCCAGCCCCCAGGGGCCAACCAGTTCCACGTCCTCCAACTGGCCGAGAATCCGTTCGAGACTTTCCCCCAACAGCGTTTCAACGCATAGCAGCAGGACACGCCGCTTTTCCATGTCGAACCTTCCACCTTTCTTCCTCAACGCATTCAGAGTACCATAGAAGCCGGCCGATTTCAATCCCTCCCTATCGTTCAACAGGCATGAAAAAAGAGCGATCTCTTGATCGCTCTTTCAGGCAAAAGAACTAGTTCCTGGCTGGCGGCGAATTAGTCCCTGATCAGTCGTTGAGAGGGGGTTACACCAATCCCTTGTCGCGTGCGTACCTCGCCGCCTCGCGCCGGCTGCTCACGTGCAGCTTGGCCAGGATGTTACGCATGTGACTCTTCGCCGTGTGCAGGCTGATGGATAGTGTGTCGGCGATTTCCTGGTCCGTAGCTCCCTCCGCCACCAGGCTGAGCACCTCCTGCTCCCGGCCGGTGAGGCCCGGCGCCTCTTCGCCGGCGTCCCACGGCGCCTGCCGGCTCAGCCGCCGGAACTCTTCCAGCATGCGTCCGGCCAGGGCCGGCGTGATGGCCGCCTGCCCGCGCACAGCGCCCCGCAGCAGCGCCAGCATCTCGCGGGATCGGATATTCTTCAGCAGATAACCCTGTGCCCCGCTTTTGATGGCTTCGAACAGCTTCTCCTCTTCGTCTCGGACCGTGAGCATCACGATGGTCACAGCCGGCAGTTCGTGCTTGATCCGCCGGGTGGCCTCCAGACCATCACAACCCGGCATTCCTACATCCATCAGGATGAGGTCCGGTACCAGTTCCTGGGCCTTGACCAGAGCCTCCAGGCCATCGCTGGCTTCTCCCACCACCTCAAAGTCCGGCTGCGCGCTCAGGATACCGGCCAGTCCTTCACGGAACAGGGCGTGATCATCCGCCAACAGTACTCGAATCCGGTCCATCCGTTCAGTCTCCGGGCGCTTGCTCATCCATCTCAGAAAGGGCCTCTGGGCTTCGCATATTTACCTCGTGAAGCGTGAAACGTGATGATCGCTTCATGAAAAATCCTCACGTTTCACGTTTCGCGCTTCACGTTTCGCGTTTCACGTCGTCGGGGCTGTGCCAACCTGTCCTGCTGGAGCTTGCGTTTTCAGCGCCGGTTCTATTCTTGTGAACTGGCCAACCTTGGCCGGCCACGCCAGGATTACCCGCGTCCCATGCCCGGGGGATGAATCAATTGTAACCCGACCGCCGATGCGGGCGGCACGGGCGCGCATGATCCGCAGGCCGAAATGGCTGCTCCCATCGACCGGTGGCATTTCGGGGTCAAAGCCACGCCCGTCATCCTCTACTACCACGACGGTTTCTACCCCCTGCTGCTCCAGGAAGACGGTGACGTGCTCTGCCTCAGCGTGCCGGCAGGCGTTCAGCAGCGCTTCGCGGACGACGCGCAAAACCTGGCCCGTGTCATCGAACGACAAAAGCAGAGGCTCCTGCACCCTGACTACCAGATCAATGGGTGGCCGGCCGTCTGGGGAGAACTCGTCCATGAGTTGAGCCAAGCCGTCCTGCAAGGCCCGGCGGGGCTTCGGGCCGTCCTGGAGTCGGGCAATGGAGCGGCGCACGTCCTGGGAGGCCTGATCAATGGCCTCGCCCATGCGATGCAACACCTCCACCGCCATATCGCCGCTTCCAGCATCCAGCAAATCGGCTGCCTGCTCGGTCTTGAACCCCAGGTAGCTCAACGTCTGGGCCACGCCATCGTGCATCTCGGCAGCAATGCGCTGACGCTCTTCCAGGGTTGCCACCCGTTCAGCCTGCTCGTAGAGGCGGGCGTTCTCCAAGGCCACGGCCGCCGAGTTAGCCAGCCTGGTGAGCAAGCTCACCTCTTCGCTGGAAAAGACTCCCGCCCGCCGGCTCCCCACACACAGCGCACCGATGACCCGATCGCCCACTCGCAGCGGCGCCGCCAGATGATCGACCCGAAACGGCGCGGCCAGGATAGTACAGGCCCCGCCGCACCCGTTCACACCACACGGCAGCGCGCGATCCCCCGCCAGCACCTGGCTGACCGGCATCTCTCGCGTCGATTCCTGCGTCCCCGCCAGCGCAGCGGAGGGGCCGCTGACTGCTTGCGGACCCAAAGCCTGTGCGCCCTCGTCCAGGAGACACAAGATGGCCACTTCAGCCTGCAACAGTTCCCGTGCTTTGTCCGTCACCGAACGCAGGACGTGATTGATGTCCAGCCGGGAAGAGACTTCCCGGCTCACCTTGTACAGCGCCTCCAGCTCTCGGGTTCGCCGGACAACTCGCGCTTCCAGGTCTTCACGGGCGCCGTACAGTTGCTGGCGCATAGTTTCCAGGCTTTGCGCCAACTGGCCGACCTCACCACGCCCCTGGCTGGGCACTGGCTTCGCCAGTTCGCCACCGCCGATCTCATGGGCAACCTGCTGTAAGCGTTGAAGGGGGCGAATAATGGTACGGGAGGTGAATTCATAACCGAGGAGCACAAGGATGAGAGCGCCGGCCATGAACAGGGCCTGCATCATGCGCAGTCGTCTCACCTTGGCTGTCGCCACCTGCTCAAAAGCCTGCACCGCCTCGTCCATGGTGGCAACCAGAGGCAGCGACTGTTGCTCCATGGCCGTCACTGCACGGGCGAGCGCGGGGTCATCCGGCGAGGCCCTCAGAACAGTCTCCATCTCCGACCGAAACGCTGACCATCGCTGCTGCACGAGGTCCAACTTGTCACGAATCTGCGGGTCTCGGGCAGGCGGGAGAGAAACTGTCCGGTCAGGGGTGTATGGCGCCGGCCCGCCGTCGGTCAGGGCCGTCAGAGTGGCCTCGAAAGTTGTGGCCGCCTCGGACAGCTCGTCGCGATAGTGCTGCTCTTCCGGGTGTTTTTCCACTTCCAGGGCATGGCGGGTCATGGCCTGGAGCAACATGCGCTGCCGGCCGGCCAGGTTGATGACCAGCGCATCCTGGGACGTGGTCTGCAGACCAACCACCGTGGCGATGACCGACCCTGTGACCAGGAGCAGGAAGCCCAGGAACAACAGGATCAGCCGGCCTCGAACACTGGATAGCATTACGATTGCCCTTTCTGAACCAGGCCTATGCTGGGCGCAGGTCTCCTGACCGAGCCCAATTCGCCTTGGTCAGGAGACCTTCGGCGATCAAACGCATTGCGATGCCCTTTCTGAACTGGCCAATCGGGAATGAGAGTCGATGGTCGTTTAGCGTCGGCGTCGGCGTCGGCGACTGCGACTTCGGCTTCGGCTTCGACTGCGGCCGGCCTCAGCAGTAGCCGTCTGTTTCTGCGGCCGGCCATGGCACAGCTTATACTTCTTGCCTGACCCGCAGGGACATGGATCGTTGCGTCCTACCTTGGGCATTTCACGGCGCATCGTGTAGCCGCCGGCCCGCTGTTGCACCTCGTACTCGGACATGGCCGCCCGCTGGCGCATCTCGGCGGCCGCCCGCTGCTGCTGCACCCACGCCTGATGGTTCGGCAACTGGGCGAAGAAATCATACACCACCGCACGATGGATGTTCTCCTGCAACTCGGAGAACATAGCAAACCCACGCCGCTTGAACTCTACCAGCGGGTCTCGTTGCCCGAAAGCTTCCAGCGTAATGCCTTGCCGCAGGTCGTCCATGGCAGTCAGGTACTGCCGCCACTGATCATCGATCGTCGCTAGCAGGAACCAGCGCTCAAAGGTCTCCAGGTCTTCATCGCCGATTGCCTGACGCCAGCCTTCCAGCATCTCATCCAGCCGCTGGTGAATGACGGCCTCGATCTGGTCATCCGACAGGTGGGACCAGGCACGCACCAATGCGTCGTTTGCCGCATCGCGCAGGCTTTCGGCCAGCATCTGCTGCTGCCGGCGCTGCTGGACCGCCGTGAGATTGGCGACTGCCACCTCATCGAACGCCGCGTCAATGGCGTCTGCCAGATCATCCCAGATTTCGTCGGCTGTCGCCTGATCCAGATAGCCGCCGGTAAAGCTGGTGAACGCCGCCCGGGTCTCATCGAAAAAGGCTGACCGAGCCTGCTCGCGGACTGCCGCGCTCAACTGTCCTGAACCGAGTTGGGGTACGCGTGGTAGCAGCGCCACAATCCGCTGGGCATCGCGACTTAACAGGCGAAGCGGATTCCCATCCTCGATGCTATCCTCGATGAGATAGCGAAGTTCGCGGCGTAGTTCGTGGTCGTCCATCTCCGCCAGCACGTCGTAGTCCAACTCATCCACTTCCGGCAGGATGCCACGCAGCCGGCGCAGAACGCCATCCAGGTTGACCTCGTCCGTCGTCGGCGCGGTGAAGGCATTGACCGCCTGGTCGATCTGTTCTTGCATCCACTCCGCGTAGTTGGCCAGGTATCGCTCCACCAGACTCTCGATCTCGTCCCGGAAGTAGCTCTTTACCTCCTCGTCCAGACCTGTACTGAGCCCAGTCGAAGTATCGACTTTGCCCTCCAGGATAGCGCGGCGCTTCTTGTAGATGGCCTCGCGCTGAGTGTTCACAACATCATCATACTCGACCAGGTGCTTCCGGATATCGAAGTTGTAGCCTTCCACCTTTTCCTGGGCATTCTCAATCGTTCGGCTGATCATGCCGTGCTCAATGGGGATATCCTCATCCAGGCCGACGCGTTCCATGATACCCCTGACCCGGTCGCCGCCGAATCGCCGCATCAGCTCGTCCTCGAGGGAGAGGTAGAACCTTGACGATCCTGGATCGCCCTGCCGACCGGCGCGACCGCGCAACTGGTTGTCGATCCGCCGCGCCTCGTGCCGCTCGGTCCCGATGATGTGCAGGCCGCCGGCTTCGATGACGCGCTGCTGATCGCGCTCACACCGTTCCTTGACGGCCTGAATCTCATCGATCAGGTCTGGTGATAGGGCCGGCGTCTCCTCAGCAATCTGCCGCGCCCGCTCCAGCCGTCCGGCCAGCACTGCACGTACCAGTGCAGCACGCGCATTGTAATGTTTCTCGTACAGCTTGTCGGCCAGAAAGTCCGACAGCTTCCGGCCGCTGTCTCTGGCTGCGCGGTAGACCATCTGGTCT
>JBHHTZ010000022.1:0-16870 GCA_046753605.1 Anaerolineae bacterium | reverse complement strand
TCCAGCGTCTCCACGCCGGCCCGCACCCCCCGGCGCAGCGGCTTGCGGGCGCGGTAGATGCAGGGCATGTTCAACTCGTCGGCCACCGGCAAGGCCCGCCGCCGGCTGGCGTTTGTGACCATGGCCAGCTTGATACCACGCGCTCGAGCCGCAGCCAGCCATTCAACTACATCCGGCTCAACAATCTGGCCGTAGTGCGCCAGCAGGGTGTTGTCCAGATCGAACAGGAAGCCCCGAATGCCGGCCTGCTCCAGCCGGTCCAGAGGTATCTCACTGACTGAGTTCACGACCAGGTCGGGAACGAAACGGGATAGGATGCTTGAGTTCGGGTTCATTTATGTCTTTGACTCTCAGGGTATGACCGCCGACGTCGTTGTTAGGGGCAGATTGGCCAAACATAGAAACCTGACTTGACAACCCCAGTAGTCGGTGGTATACTGTATCTTGAATGATCGGGTGGCCAACGGCGCTCCGCTGCAGCGGATGACTCCCTGGCGAAAGTCCCGCAAGGGAACCCCGATCGCTTTTGTTTATCTCAGTACGCCTATGATCTCCTTCAGGGTGATTACCCGTTCGGCTTTCCGATCTCCGCGAAAGATACTCTTTGCCAGTGCGTCGGACGGTGCCCCCTCACCAACGAGGCGAAAGCTAATGAAGTCCGGGGGCAGCGAGGGGTCTTCCCGCCGCAAGTAGTTGAGCAGTGTTCCCTTTAGGTACCCTTCGTGACCAGGATATTCCCGATCGATCGCCACATGCTCCAGACGATGAAGATGGGGGTACAAGAGAAGGTACACTCCCACAGCGAAGAACTGAAGGGTATGAAACCGCCCCACCCGCTGTGGATACCGCCGACGAAGGAAGCGAAAGGCATCTCGCTTGACACCGCGGGGAATGAGAATCGCGCTTTGTACCCCGTCGGAAAAGGCCAGGACTTTGTCCCATCTGGTCTGCTCCAACTTTCCGCTCTGATCAAGTTCAACGATGTACGGCACAGTCGCAATCACTCCCCTCTGGTCGCTCTCTAGTTCGAGACCTTCAGGATACCCCGGCAAGCGGCACCTTCGCCCGCGTCAAATCCCTCGCTTCGCGGTGCGCCTCGGCGTACAGCGTGATGGGGAAGCGGCCGTGCAGCGGGCTGACGCGGGCGCCCAGCGCGCTGGCCTGGTAGACAAGAACCGCAACAGGCCGGCCAATGCTGCTGATGCTGACGGCCTGCCGCAACACCACCAGCCCCCGGCTGTCCCATCCGCCGAACACGCCGTTCCAAAAGCAGTACCAGGGCAGGCTGGGCAAAATCGCGATGAAGAACAGCACCAGGCTCGTCAGCAAGTCCTGACGCCAGATCGCCGCGCCGATGGCTCGCAGCGTGATGTAGTTGACCAGGCCGGCCAGCACCGGCGCCGCCACCGTCTGCCACCAGAAGATGCTCGGACGCAAGATGAGCCGGGCGTTGGCCAGCCAGGCCAGGACATCCTTGGTCGGCAGCGCGATCAGGTACGCCAGGATCAGGCCCCACAACTGGAAACGCTGGAGCAACGCCAGCATGAGCACCACGCGCAGCGCCTGCTCGATGAACAGCATCAACGCCGACAGCCACGGCTTGCCGACCCCCTGCTGGAGTTGATCGGCGAACCAGGCCGGGAACTGAAAGGTCCCCCAGATGATCAGAACCCCCACAATCTGCGCGGCCCGCACCCACTCGTCGCCCAGGGAGCCCAGGATGAACCGATCCGACACGGCCAGCAGCGCGCCGGCAATGAACCCGCTGAACCAGCCGCCGTACTTGAAGCCCTGGGCCACGTAGTAGCGGGTGAGGGTTTCACGCCCGTGGCTGAACGCCTCGGAGATGCCCGGCATCAACCCCTGGTACAGCGCAGCCACAGCACTGAAGGCCACAATCAGCCCGAAGGCCACGTTCCAGTTGCCCTGGATTTCGGTGTAGTTCAGCAGATAGCGCTCCATCAGCAGCACCTGCACCGACCAGCCGATGGCCCCCAGCACACCGCCCAGCGTGATCATCGACCCGAAGCGCAGCGCCTGGCTGATAGTCTGGCGGTCGAAGTGTGCCATAAACAGCACGCGCGCGTTGTAGCCCAGCCGGCGATACATCAGCAGCCCCACCGCAAAGATGCTCAGCTCCGTCAGGTACAGGCCGATCCCCAGGCCGAAGCCACCACCAAGCGCCGGCCCGAAGACAGGATCGCCGGCGAACAACCGCCGCGCCGCCAGCACCGCCAGCGCCTGCAAGACGATGAGAATCAGCCCGATGGAGCCGGGTCCGGTCCCACCGGGGGCCGGCTGAGCCAGGATGTTGAGAATCTGGTCGTAGTCCAGCCGCTGGAAAGCCCGAAAGACGTACTGGAACATGCGCAGAAAGCCGGGGAACTGGATCAGCGCGTGGAGCACGATGAACCAGGTCAGGTAGGCGTAGGCTGTTCGGGGCACGACGTAGGCCGCCAGCACTGCCACCAGCCCAAGCTGAATGGTGCCGGTGATGGCCTGCCACCAGATGTAGAGCTGAATAAACTTCAGTCCCTCGCGCGGTCGGTCTACCCGCAGCTCGGAGAAGTACTTGATGAAGGCCACGCTGGTCCCCATGTCGAACAGGATCCAGAAGGTGTTGAAGAAGTTGATGACCAGGGACCAGGCCCCCAGCGCCTGCGCCGAGGGGAGCAGGAAGCGCGGCAGAATCACTGTGCTGTAGATCATGAAGGGGATGAACAGCACCAAGCCCATGGCCAGCAACACCAGGAAACCGGCCAGCGGCCGATGGAAACCCACCTCCTCCCACGAGGTGCCCTCTCCGCGAGTCTGGTCTGGCACAGCGACCACTAGCCGATCCAGCGCCTCGGGATGTTTCAGGCTGTGGCGGCGCACGCCCAGGAACAGCACGACGGTGGTCCCCAGCATCAGCGAGACCAGCATCAGCAGGACCAGGCGGTCGCCGGCGTGGGGCACGGGCGCGGCTGCGTAGTCTGCGAAATCCACGGGGAGATGGCCGGCGGCGCGCGTGGTCAGGTTGTAGACGAAGTAGTTGAAGTACGGCCACTCTTGGATTTGTGGGTTCGCGCCGGCCGAAATCCAGGGCGTCAGCAGGTAGATGGTTCCCTGGCCAAGGGCGATCCTGGCCAGCAGCGGCTCTCCAGTTGCATAGGTTTGGACCAACACCTGGAGGCTCATGCCATCGAGGGTGGACCGCTCTCGAATCTGGGGCGCTGATCGCCAGTTGACCTGGCGCAAGAGCGGGTCCAGAGGCTCTTCATGCCCCGTTTGCCCACGAAGTCGCTCCAGCCATGACGGCGCTGGCGGCCCCACGGCCTGCAAAATCTGGGCGTCATCTCGCGTTTGCGTGGTGGCGGGCCGGCCCAGGAGCATCGCCAGGTCTGCATCCGACAGGTCGGGGCCGGCGATGAGGAGCAGGCCGGCGCCATCGCGCACCGCGTCGGCGATCTGGGAAACTGGCACGCCGTCCAGCCGGCTCCCGTTCAGGACGATGGCCTGTGCAGCATCCAGATCTTCCGTCAGCATCAGCGACGGAGCAAGTTCCAGCGCCCGCTCGACCGCATCTGACGGACCGAGGTAGCGGACTGAGACCGGTGGCCCGTCGGCGTGGGCGATGGCCGGCGCCATGAGGAGGAGCAGGAGGAGAATGGAAAGGGGAGAATGGAAAACGGAAGACAGAGCACGGATAGTGGAAGTCCAACTTCCAAGCCCTCTTGCCCAATCTCCAATCTCCAACCTCCAATCTCCAGTATCCAATCTTCACTCTCTCCCGCTCATGGCCGGCGGCGTTTCCGCAAACAACACTGCTTGTACTTCTTGCCGCTGCCGCAGGGGCAGGGGTCGTTGCGCCCGACGCCCTCGTAGGCTGTCGGTTCTGGCACGGGTGGCGGCGTCATGCGGCGTTTCACAGGGACATCGGCCAGCTCTGGGATCAGTTGATAGGCCAGGTCAACTATGGAGCTGTCAGAGCTGGCGCCAAATGGCAGGTGCAGTGCCTCCCAGAACGCGTCAAACATCTGGGGGCTGACTTCGGATTGGCGCCCCCGCTGTTCGGCCGTCCTGGCCCATTCAAGCGCATTGGGAAAATGCTCTCGCATGCCGTGGGTATCCCCGATTTCGTCCATCAGCGTGAGCCCCCGCTCAATGGCCTCTTCTGCCAGGTCGGCCATCCCGATGTCGGGCAGGCTCAAGCCCAACTGATTGTATGTCCAGACGTCGGACGGGTCGTGCTGCAGAATCTCAGTCCAGACCTCGAGCCCGCGGTCGATCTGGTCATCCCGCATCAGGAACCTGGCATAGTCTCGCAAGAACTCATCAGCACTTTCGCCACCATTATGCACGATGTTGTGAGCCAGACCGCGCCGCAGGTACTCAAAGCCCGGCGCATGTTCCCCCTCCCACACGCACCTTTGAGCTACCTGGTAGTAGATTTCCTCGTACCGCAGGGTGATGCCGGCCTCTGGGCGCTCCAGGATGTGCTCGTGGAGGGACCACGCCAGCTCAGTCTCGTCTAATTGGAAGTATCGCTCGATCAGAATCGACAGCCCCCAATCGCTCAGCGTGTCCAGTTCCAGGTCCGCCAGTTTCTCAACCGGCAACACCGCAATTCGGTCGCCCTCAATCGTGTCTTCGGCGATGACGACGATCTCCCACGGCTCGCGATTGGGGGCCGTTTTCGACAGGTCACGGCCCTGGCGGTAGTCGAGCTGGGCCTGGTGAATCAGGCGGGCCTGGATGTCTGCGTAGCGACTCATTGCGTGCATTGTGGTGGGGACTCCATTCTTCTAGTAGCGTGCTTGTGTGTCGTGGCGATTGTACCACAGGGCAGGGCTGGCCTGCAAGGGACGTGACGGAGCGGCGAAGCTGTGCCTCACGGGTTTTTCACACGGATGGAAAGAAACACGGATAGGGTTTGGCTTCCTCTGTTTTTATCCGTGTTTCTTTCCATCCGTGTGAAAAACCTACTCCGGCCGCTTGCTGCGGACAGGGTTTCGCGCCACACCGGGGAGAGCAGCGGGCACGCGGCGAGTTCCGCTGCGGCTTCTGGATCATCGCGTCGGCGGTGCATGATTTCAGTGGCCTGGGCGATTGTCCATCGAGGAAATGGTCGTTCGAGCAAGATCACCGGCTGACCCGCTTCCACGTAGCCCTCTGCCAGGATGCGGAGGTACCAGCCGGTGCGGCCGGTCTCCCGCACCCGGGCCGTCAGGTCCTTGATCCGCCATCGCCGCGCGATCTTCCAGCACGGCTGGCGTGGCTGCGAAACCTGCACCCGCGCATCCCCAATCCTGAAGATGTCCCCGATGCAGACAGACTCTTCGGTGAGGCCGGCGATGGTGAAGTTCTCACCGAATGCGCCGTACGGCAGATCGGGACGCTTCAACTCAGTGCGCCAGGCAACATAATGGGCAGCGGAGTAGGCCAGTACCGCCTTGTCCAGCCCGCCATGGTTCTCGAGGTCCGCCTGCCCATCTCCGGCCAGGTTGGTCCGCTCCAGCCAAACTGGCCCTTCCACCGGCTCCTTGTAGAAGCTGGTGAACCAGGGACGGTCCATCGGGTCAGCGGCCCCTTCAACTCCCCGGTGCTGGGGACGTCCGACCTGGATCGAGAGCAAGTGAGGGTTGTTCATGGCCGGCGATTGTATCACGCGGCAGCGTGCCGGTCAAGCCGGCTATCAGTAATCAGTTGTCAGTGATCAGTAATCAGAATCTGATCGCTGGCTACTTGCGTCGCCAGCCGGTGTCGTAACTACCCAAGAGGGTGGATGCCGTCGGGTTGCTGATGTCGATGATCTGTAGGCCGTGCTCGCCGGCGGCGATGTAGGCCCGGTCGCCGACCACGCTGATGCCACGCGCCTGGCCGGGCGTGTCGAGGGTGCTCAGCAAGCTGGGTGCTGCCGGGTCGCTGATGTCGATGATCTGCAAGCCGTGGACCCAGTCCGCAACGTAGGCCAGGTTGTCGATCACCGCGACGTCGCCGGCCTTCGTCTCGAAGCTGTTCAGCCGTTTCGGAGCGGCGGGATCGCTCACGTTCACAATCTCCAGCCCGCGGTCGCCGGCGGCCACGTAGGCCAGATTGCCGGCCACCTCAATGCCCAGGGGTGGGCCGGTTTCATAGCTGCTCGTGATCAGCCGGGGGGCCGCCTGATCGCTCACGTCCACGATGTGCATCCCGAAGAACCACATGTTGCGAGACCCCTGGGCGAAGGGGGCATAGGCCCGGTTGCCGGCCACCTTCACGCGGCGAGCCGATCTGGATGGCGCGGTTGTACTCATCCGGCTGCGTCGGACCCGCCACCAACACCACGGGATCGCCGCCGTAGGCATCAGCACGAATGAGGTTGTTGCCACTGACGTAGACCACCATGCCGTTGGCCAGCGAGACATCGAAGTCGATCACCGGCTCAGGCTCGTCGGTGATCTGGGTCAGCGTGACGCCGTCCCTCTCCAGGCGATGGATTTGCCCGCCGGCGAGGAAGTAGAGTGGGGCCGGCAACCGCGCGGCCGGCACGACCGTGGCTGTGGGTTGGGCTGTGGGCGGCGGGGGTTCCGGCGTCTTTGTTGGTGCAGTCGTGGGCAGTGGGGGATGGGGTGTCTGCGTTGGCGCGGTTGTCGGCGATACGGGTTGAGGCGTTTGGGTTAGGATCGCGGTTGGTGGCGGGATGGCCGGCGCTGCACAGGCGCTGAGCAGCAGGCCGGCCAGGATGGACTGTCTTGATCACAGGCGCGCGAAAAGGATCGTCTGCAAGTAGTCCAGGACGAGTGAAAGATGACCCATCAGCCAGACAATCCCGCCCTTGAGTGGGTTACCGAGCAGGTAGTTGACGCCTAAGACCGTCCCCCCAACGATCAGCAAGCCGGCGAGGTTGACGCCAACTCGCAACCACAAGCCCCCTGGCGATGCCGCGCCGGGCTCTTCAGGCTCCGACACCCGCTGAGCCGGCCCCACGGCTCGTTTGATGAGGGTCTTCGGGGCAGCACGCGGTGCGTGTCGTTGTGGCTGCCTGGTTCGGTATTGCCGGCGATGAAGTTCCTGAACCCGCCGTTCCCAGTCTCTAGCAACCTGTGAGGCTTCGGGGGCGGGCGGAACGCTGCGACGAACCTGTTCACCTGTCGATTGTTGCTCCGCTCGCGCTGAGCGATCTTTCCTCACCCGATCTGTTTGAAATGGTTGCCCAACCGTGGTCTCTTCTCTATACTCCGCAACGATGTAGCGTTGAACAGCGCGGATGGGGGCATGGTCGTCTGGGTTTTCGGCAACAAGCTGGTTCAATTGTTGGCTTATCTCTCTTACGGCTTGTTGCCTCACCTGCGAGTCCGGCGACTTAGAAGCGATGAGCCAGTCGGTGACCAGCGCGTCCAGTTTCCGGCGCAACTCTTGCTTTCCTTCCGAGATTGTGGCAATGGCTGCATCGTATTCTTCCACGGTAGCGCCGCCGGCAATGGGAAGCAGTACACCAGAGGCTATAAAAGCTTTTAGCTGTGTCACTAGAGTCCCCCGAACGCTGGCAACTGAGCATACGATCGCATAACACTAGCACAACTCACTACGAATTGTCAACTCGCATCGTGGCCGGATCGGCAACAGCCTGGCACTCCCAGGCGACCTCCCCATACGCGTCAACAAAGTCCTCGATACGCCCCTTCGACGAGCTCAGGACGCCGCTTCGGCTACTCGACCGGCGGTCGCTAGCGCGCTTAAGTTGACGCGTATAGGGTCTTGCACCCACCCAGGGCGACCGCGGGGGATCGCCCCTACTGGGCAGTAACCGTTTTCGAACGATATTCCTACGAATCCGGAGTTTTAAGGCAAATCGCCCTGTTTTGCGGGAGCACGGGTTTGACATCGTGAATTGAAACAGTTATACTTGGAGCAAGACGTATCACGGCGATGAGGCCGCAAGGAGGATACAGATAACTCCAATGAGCCGAAGAGAAACGCGAATAGGCGTCTGGATGAGCACGTAGGTAGGGGTCTGCCTGCGTGCTTTTTTGTTTCCCACTCACTGGGTTTCCCTCTCATCAAGAAGAAGGAGGTTCTTAAGAAATGGATTCGGCGATGATCGGCAAGATCCAGAAGGCGAAGCAGTATGCAGAAGAGACACACCGGATCGTTTTCAGTAAGTTCAGCGTGACAATTGCCGGCGATCACAACTCACACGCAGTTTCATACAGCGAGGGTTACTGGGATTGCGACTGTGATTTCTTCCTGACACGCGGTGTGTGCAGCCACACCATGACCATGGAGAGGGTCTTGAACGGTATGCTTCGCCCTGAGTGGATGGCTGAAACAAGCGCCAACTGAAGCGGAGGGCGGACCATGGCAGGGGGAAGGCGGAGATTAACCTCCGCCTTCCCCCTGCCTCTTTCTATTCTCCTTTGTTTCTCACCGTACTCTAGTGTATAATTCCGCGTTGATGCAGGGGCGTGCCGGCTGGGCACGCTCTTGTGGCTAATCAGACTGACTCACGGTATTTGGAACAGGACAACGATCAGGAATGCGGATACGCTGGCGGTTCTGGCTGGGGATGCTCATCAGTGTCATCCTCGTGGTAATTGTCTTACGCGAACAGAACCTCCCCGAAGTGTGGAACGCTCTACAGAATGCGCAGTACTTCTGGCTCCTTCCAGGTGTGGCCGTGTATTTTCTGGGTGTGTGGGCGCGCACCTGGCGCTGGCACTACTTGCTCCGCCCCTTGAAAGCGATCTCCCTGCAGCGACTGTTCCCCCTGGTCTGCATCGGCTACATGGGGAACAACATCTACCCGGCGCGGGCCGGCGAGGTCCTGCGCTCGTACGCGCTCAAGAAACGGACTGGCGTGGCCATCAGTGCCAGCCTGGCGACCGTGGTCGTGGAGCGACTGTTCGATGGCCTCACGATGCTGCTGTTTGTGTTCGTCACGCTGCCGATTGCCGGCCTGGGGTCGCGCTACAGCACTTTTGTTGCTCTATTCAGCTTGCTGTTCATCGGTGCGCTGATCGTTTTTCTGTTGCTGGCAGCCATGCCGGAGCGCGCACAAGCCATCTACGGCTGGCTCATCGAACGCCTGCTGCCCGAAAGTCTCCAACCGCGTGTGCGAGAGACCCTGGACCTGTTCTTGGAGGGGTTGCACTCGCTGCGCCGAGGGCGAGACGTGATGATGATTTTCATCACGTCTATTGTCATCTGGCTGTTTGAGACGGGCAAGTACTGGTTCGTGATGCACGCCTTTCCGTTTCACGTCGATTTCTACGTGCTGATGCTGATGAACGGCGTGGTGAACTTGTTCACCACGCTGCCGGCGGCCCCTGGCTACATCGGAACATTCGACGCTCCGGGGATTGAGGTACTGCAGAACTTCGGCGTGGCCGGCAGCGTGGCTACAGCGTACACCGCCGTGCTCCACGCAGCCCTCTGGCTGCCCATCACCGCTCTGGGCGCTTTCTACCTCTGGCGCGAGCACCTGTCGTGGGAGGAAGTAAGGACGGAAGTGGAAGTAGAACCGCCGGTTGATGAAGCGCCGTTGGGTATGAGGAGTGGGACGTGATACGGGATACGAGATACGGGACGCCGCATCCCGCATCTCGCATCTCGCATCCCGTTGCCTGGTCTTTGTTATCGAAGGTGGAGTGATCTTTGAAAGTTGGTATCATTGGCGCCGGCGTGGCAGGGCTCACCGCCGGCTATGAGTTGAGCAAGGCCGGCCACGAAGCCATGTTGTTCGAGGCTGCGCCCAGAGTTGGCGGGCTGGCTGCCGGCTTCCGCGCTAATCACTGGGACTGGCATCTGGAGCAGTTCTACCATCACCTGTTTCAGACCGATCGCACTATCCGCGACCTGGTAGAGGAGATCGGTTTTGGTGACAGACTCTTCTTTCGCAATCCTACGACGGCGCAATGGTACAATGGGCGAATCTTCCCCCTGGATGGCGCCAACCCGGTCGAGGCGACGCGGAACATACTGCGCTTTCCGGCCATGCCGTTCCTGGCCCGGGTTCGGTACGGCGCTGCAATGGCCTACCTGAAATACGGGACCATCAACTGGCGCGAACTGGAGCAGACCACGGCCGCTGAATGGTCGCGGCGCTGGATGGGCGAAACGGCTTATCGCAACGGCATCCAGCCGTTGCTAGAAGGGAAGTTCGGCCCCTTTGCCGGCGAGGTAAATGCTGCCTGGCTGTGGGCGCGCTTCAAGGCCCGCACGTTCAAGCTGGGCTATTTTGAAGGCGGGTTTCAGGCCTTTGTGGACGCTCTGGCGGATCGGATTCGCCAGTCGGTGGGTGAGATACGGGTCTCCACACCGGTGCAGTCTGTCACCCCGCTGGCGGAGGGGCGGCTACGTGTCAGGGGGAAGGGTGTGGACGAAGCCTTCGACGCCGTGATCAGCACCGTGTCGCCGGCGCTGCTCATGCGCATGGTATCCGACCTGCCGGCGGACTATCTGGCGTCGTTGCGCAACCTGAATGGCCTGGGCGCGGTGGTCATGGTCGTCGCCTTCGATCGGCCGATGACCGATGGCATGTACTGGATCAATCTGGACAAGCGCGTGTTTCCATTTCTGGCCTTTGTGGAGCACACGAACTTCATCGACCCAGAGCACTATGGGGGCGACCATCTGGCATACCTGGGCGACTACCTGCCGCCGACCCATCCCTATTTCGCCATGGACGCGGACGAGCTGTTCGAGGTGTTTCAGCCGGCCCTGTCTCGCCTCAACCCGGCCTTCGAGCCGTCCTGGGTCAGGCAGAAGTGGCTCTTCAAGGCCGCCTACGCCCAACCGGTGGTGCCCGTGAACTACTCGCAGCACATCCCGCCCCTGGAAACGCCGGTCCCTGGCCTCTACTTCGCCAGCATGAGCCAGGTGTACCCATGGGACCGGGGCACCAACTATGCCGTGGAGATTGGGCAGCGGGTTGCGCAAAGGGTCATGAGCAATGGGGTTGCAGTGTCGATGAGTTGAGGATGATGTGATTATAAGGAGAACACTTTCATGAAAAACATTTGCGTCATTGGCACCGGTTACGTCGGCCTGGTAACGGGTACCTGTTTCGCCGATCTGGGTAACAACGTGACCTGCATCGACATTGACGAAGCCAAGATCGCCAAGCTCCAGCGCGGCGTCATGCCGATCTATGAGCCGGGGCTGGAGGAGATGGTGCGCCGAAACGTTGGGCAGGGCCGGCTGCGGTTCTCGCTCTCGTACGAGGAAGGTGTCCACAGTAGCGACTTCATTTTCATCTGCGTTGACACACCGTCGGGCACTGAGGGGGAGGCCGATCTGCACTACGTGCGGGACGTCGCTCGCGGCATCGGCCAGGTGTTGGATCATCCGGTGGTCATCGTGAATCGCAGCACCGTGCCCATCGGCACGGGCGACGTCGTAGCCAGCGTCGTGCGCCGGCATCTGAAGCAGCCGGTGGAGTTCGCGGTCGTTTCCAACCCCGAATTCACGCGTGAGGGCTCGGCCGTCACCGATTTTCTGAATCCCGATCGCGTGGTGCTGGGCGCGACCGACAGAGACCACGCCCAAGCGGTGGCGCAGCTCTACCTGCCCCTGCGAGCTCCGATCATCGTCACCGACCTGCGCACCGCCGAGATGATCAAATATGCCTCCAACGCCTTTCTTGCAACCAGGCTCTCGTTCATCAACGAGATCGCGTCGGTGTGCGAGCAACTGGGAGCCGACATCAAGGAGGTCGCTGCCGGCATGGGATATGACAAGCGCATCGGGCATGCTTATCTGGATGCCGGCATCGGGTGGGGCGGAAGTTGCTTCCCAAAGGATGTCAAGGCGTTAGCCCACATGGCGGCTATTCACGGAACACACCCCCAACTGCTGCGAGCCGTCATCGAAATCAACCGTGACCGCCGCCGGCAGGTGATTCGCAAGCTGCGCAGCATCCTAGGCCGGCTGGACGATACCACCGTCGGGATATTGGGGCTGTCCTTCAAGCCCAACACCGATGATATGCGTGAGTCGCCGGCGGTGGAGGTCATCCACATGCTGCAAAACGAGGGCGTGCAGGTCAAGGCGTACGATCCGGTAGCGATGGAGAACGCGCGCCGGCATGTCGAGCAGGTTGAACTGTGCGAAGATGCCTATCGTGTGGCGGAAGGCAGCGATGCTCTGGTGATTGCCACCGAGTGGAACGAGTTCAAGCAGCTCGATCTGGCTCGTGTCCGTGACCTGATGCGCCGGCCAGTGATCATCGATGGCCGGAACATCTACGAGCCGGACAAAATGGCCGAATTGGGCTTTGTGTACCAGGGCATGGGGCGCGGCTACAACGGCAGTGGTCGCACCGAGTTGGAACGACAATCGTTGATCAAGTTTGAAACGACCGTGTTGGAAGTTGAGGAGCCAGTTTGATGGAGAATGATGTCCGCATGACGGTGCTGGACAACCACCTGACCGTCTTGACGAAAGAGGTACACCACGCGCCGGTTGCCAGCTTCTGGGTGTTCTATCGCGTCGGTAGTCGAAACGAAACACTGGGCGTGACCGGCGTCTCCCACTGGGTGGAGCACATGCTCTTCAAAGGCACCCCCCAGTTCCCAAAAGGTGAGATCGATCGCCAGATCGCGCGCAATGGGGGCATGATGAACGGCATGACGTGGGTGGACTTCACCACGTATTTCGAGACCCTGCCGGCTGATCGTTTCGACCTGGCGCTGCGTCTCGAATCTGATCGCATGATCAACTCGGTCTTCGACCCCGAAGAGGCCGACGCTGAGCGCACCGTTATCATCTCGGAGCGCCAGATGCACGAGAACCAGCCGACGTTCCTGCTGAGCGAGGATATCCAGGCCGTCGCTTTCAAGGTTCATCCGTACCATCACGAGGTCATCGGGTGGCAGTGTGATCTGGAGTCCATGACGCGCGAGGATTTGTGGAAACACTATCGCACGTACTACACGCCCAACAACGCGATTGCCGTCGCCGTTGGAGATTTCGAGACCGAGGCGCTGCTGGATCGGGTACGCGATCTGTTCGAGGGTATCCCAGAAGGCCCTGAAGTGCCGCCGGTCACCTTCGTGGAACCGCCACAGCGCGGTGAGCGACGGGTGATGGTGCGTGGCGAAGGCCAGACGGCATACGTGCAGGCGGCATTCCACGTGCCGGCAGCCGATCACTCGGACTTCTTCCCACTGCTGGTGTTGGGCAGCATCTTGGGTGGCTCCCAGGCCATGGCCTTCTTCGGCGGTGGTGGCACAACGAATCGGACGTCCCGCCTCTACCGAGCTCTCGTGAAGACGGAACTCGCGTCGGCGGTCGGTAGCAATGTGTTCCCAACTGTGGACCCTTATCTGTTCTCCTTCTCGGCGACGGTTCGGGCCGGCCGCACCCCACAGGAAGTGGAAAACGCCCTGTGGCGCGAGATCGACCGCGTCAGAGACGAGCCTGTCACCGAGGAAGAGCTGACCAAAGCGATCAAGCAGGCTAAGGCGCAATTCGCGTATTCCACCGAAAGCGTCACCAACCAGGGATACTGGCTCGGATTCTCATCCATCATCGCCGACCACACCTGGCTGGACACCTATCTGGACCGGCTGGCTGCAGTCACCGCTGAGGATGTTCAGCGTGTGGCGCAAACGTACCTGGCGGAGACGAACCGTACGGTTGGGTGGTATGTTCAAAACAGTTAGCTGGTTGGCTAGATGGCTTGTTGGCTTGCGTAGTACCACCCAGCCAGCTATCTGGCCTTTTCGTCCTTCATCATGCCCGTAGGGGTATGTTGACATTTCCAAGATCTTGAGGAACAACATGACTTCACAGACATCTCTCTCCCTTCCCACCCCGAAATCCATCCTGCGCCGAACCCTCGACAACGGCATCACTGTCCTGGCTCGCGACAACTTCCTGAGCCCTTCGGTGGTGCTGCGGGGCTATTTGCGCGTTGGCAGCGCGGATGATCCGCCGGAGCAGGCCGGCCTGGCCGGCTTCGTCGCCGACATGCTGGATCACGGAACGCAGAACCGCACCTTCGACGACATCAGCGAGTCCATCGAGTCCATCGGAGCCAGCCTGGGCGTGACCGGCGGGTTGCACGTCACCTCCTTCGGCATCAAGTGTCTGGCCGAAGACCTGGACCACGTCCTCGAAATCCTGGCCGACGTTTTGCGCTACCCCATCTTCCCGGAGAAAGAGACCGAAAAGGTGCGTGGGCAGTTGCTGACTGCACTTCAGGAGCGCGACAACGACACGCGAAGTGTTGCCAACCTCACCTTCCTCAAACTTGCTTACCCGGGCGGACATCCCTACGGTCGCAGCGGCGACGGATACGTCGAGACGGTCGGTGGCATCGCGCGGGAGGACCTGGCCGAATTCTATCACCAGTACTACCGCCCGACCGATGCGATCATCGCCGTGGCCGGCGCGGTAGATCCCGACGAGGTCATCTCCAAAGTGGCGAAGGCCCTGGGGGACTGGCAGCCGGCTGACCCCCGCCCCCCGCAGGATGTCCCCGACATCCGCTACCCGTCTGGTGAGACGGAGTTGACGGAAGTCCGCCGCGAAGTGCGCGAAATGCCCGACAAGTTCCAGACGGATGTCGTGCTGGGGGTGCCCGGCATTTCACGTGATGACCCCGACTACTACAGCGCCCGGTTGGCCAACACGATTCTGGGGACCTTCGGCATGGGAGGCCGGCTGGGAGACAAGGTGCGCGACGAGCAGGGAATGGCCTACTATGTCTACAGCCAACTGTCGGCGCACCTGGGGCGCGGCCCGTGGCGGGTCGTCACCGGCGTGAACCCGGTCAACGTGGGGCGCGCCATCGACACCATCCTGGCCGAAATCCGCCGCATCCAGGACGAACCGGTGTCCGAAGAAGAAATCGACGATGTGAAGTCATATCTGACCGGTTCTCTGCCGTTGGGTTTGGAAACGAACGAAGGGGTGGCCGGCACGCTACTCGATATGGAGCTATTTGATCTGGGGCTTGACTACCTGCAGCGCTACCCGGACTTGATCAACGCCATCACCCGCGAGCAGGTCCAGCAGGCAGCGCGGCGCGTCTTTCTGCGGGATGCCTACGCGCTGGCCATCGCCGGCCCGCCGGTGCGTGAAACGTGAGGCGTGAAACGTGAACATCCTGGACAGTTCATCCCGTTTCACGTTTCACGTCTTACGTCTACATCGAGGTAGTTACTCCTTCTGTCTACGCAAAGGCACTTCTTGGCAGTGACATGTTGATCGTAGGTGTCGATCTGGTTGAGGTCAGGCGGATCGAGAGTACGCTCGCTCGGCATGGCACCCGCTTTCTCGAACGGGTGTTCACCGAGGCTGAACGTGATCACTGTGCCGGCCGCGCCGAAGCCCTGGCAACCCGGTGGGCGGCCAAGGAAGCCGTCGCCAAGGCTCTGGGCACTGGCGTCGGCGATGTGCGATGGCGGGAGATCGAGGTCTGGTGTGACGACCGGGGGAAGCCTCACATCCGCCTCCACGGTGCTGCCTCGCAGTTGGCCCGGGCACTCGGCGTTGCTGAACTGGCCGTGAGCCTGGCTCACGAGGGCGGCCTTGCTATCGCCTTCGTCGTCGGAACTTAAGAGTTCCAGGTTGGACGGCTCTGATCGCCGAAGGTCCCCGATTCTTTGACGGGCGAAGGTCTCCTGACCGAGCGACGTCCATCGGGCTCGGTCAGGAGACCTTCGGCGATCAGAGCATGCGCAGTAAGAATCCCTCATCTTCAACCATCGTACTTCACGAGCTACGGCGACACAAAGATGTGGCGTCCATGACTGTGTTCGCGGGACGGCGGGACCTACCTGCCGTCCCTTTCAAGTTTCGACCTGTAACCTGCAACCTGACAACCTGGAACAAATCAGATGAGTCGTATCAAGATTGAACGCCTACCCTGTAGCCACGACGATCACCAAGTTCACATCGAGCTTCCCAGCGACTACCACGAGCTGGCACATGCCGCCGACGACGTTGTGCGCACGCTAGTTGCACCGTACCCCAAAACGCGCCGGCTCTACGACATCTTGCTGGACGATCCCAGAGTCAACGCCCATTGGGACCTGGCAAACTACACCGCCGTGATGAAGCTGGGATACAACGATCACGGACCAGTACACGCCCAGGCTGCCACGGCCAGCGCGATGCAGATCACTACAGTCCTGGTGGAGGCCGATGTGCCGTTGGATGTCGTCGCATCTGGCGCCGGCCTGCTGGACGATGCGATGCTGGTTGTCCTGGCCGGCGCGATGCTGCACGACATCGGCAACCAGCTCCATCGGCTGAATCACGTCGGGTACGGCGTGATCCTGGCACAGCCGATCCTGGAACGCCTGCTGCCGGCCATCTATCCCGACCCCGAACAGCATCAGCTTATTCAAAGCTTCATCCTGTCCACCATTGCCACCCACGACTGTGATCCGCCGCCGCTGACCATCGAGGGCGGTATCGTCGCCGTGGCCGACGGCACGGATATGACGAAGGGGCGCGGCCGCATGTCCTTCGATCTGGGCAGGATCGACATTCATTCGGTATCGGCGTTGTCCATAGAAGAGGTCCACATCCGACGGGGGAAGAGGACAGCGGTGGATATCGAGGTGGTGATGAACAACTCTGCCGGCATTTTCCAGGTGCAGGAAACGCTGGTGCGCAAGCTGCTCAAGACACCGCTCAAGGACCACGTCACCGTGCGTGCATGTACCACGCCGGCAGATGGAATCCTCGACCAACGCATCATTCACTGCGTTGCCCTGCAGGATGGGTACTTGCAGGTGGACGACCACGGCGCGTAGAGGGATGACCAGTCGGGGGATACTCTGAAAACGGTTGGCTGGATGGCTGGATGGCTGAGCACCTTGCAAGCCATCCAGCCATCTAGTACACCTTGGCATAAATGAGTCCCCAGTTATCGAGATCACGGCTAGCCCCC
>JBHHTZ010000021.1:0-17314 GCA_046753605.1 Anaerolineae bacterium | reverse complement strand
TCGGAAACAATACGAGCAACTGGGGCACACAACCATCGAACTCCTGGGAGCCCTCAATGCCCTCATCAAACGCGGCGACGCCCAGGGCAGCGTAGGCCCCAGGGATCACGAGCTATAGAGCTCTACCCGGCTCCGGTCGGTGAGCAGCCCCTTCTGGTGCTGCGCAGTCGGGCGGCGGAGATCGACGAGGAATGTCCTGAGGGCATCGCGGTCTACGTCCACGAGATCAACGACGTGATCAAGGCCCTGGCCGAGGCAGCGGTGGAGCTGGCCGACACCAGTGCCGGCGCAGGCATGGCAGCGGACGATGACTAACAAGAAACGCCGACGCCGGCGGAGATGGCGGGGTTCGTTTGTCCGCGCCCACGACCGCAAGTTCAAGAAGCAGAACCTCCCCTCCGGGCGCGAGAGCGTCGAGAGTCACACCGAGTTCATCCTGGCCAACTGGGAGTTGGCGGCTGCGGCCTCCTGGCGGGGATACCAGGCAGAGAGACGTGGAGCCATCCCTTCGACAAGCCGCCGTGGTGAGCCTGTCGAACCATCAGGACGAGCGTGATCGACGTCGGGGGAGCGGAGGAGGCCCCAGGGTGGGCGCCGCGCTTCGTGGGGCAAATCGGCTGGCCGAATGGGTGCGCCGGGCCGGCTGGCGCTGCCTGCCCAGGCAACGGCTCAAGTATTGGCTGTGCTTCTTTGGGATCACTGACTATCGTCATGGAGAGCGGATATGGCCCCATTGACCACGCCGCATTGGGGGGCTGTAACGGTGGAAGCGCGAGATTTGCTGACTACCTTGGGGCAGGTGTCTCTTTTGCGCCCGTTCTACCTGGCCGGCGGCACAGCCCTTGCTCTGCGACCGAGCCACGCCCATCGCCTTCTTTCGTCGGCCGCTGCTTGCTTCTTGTCGGTATCGGATGTATAATATCGACAGCTATCCGATACTGACAGGGGGCTTCCTGTGCTTGACCCACGCCTGAAGGCGCGCATCGAAACCAAAAAGGCACAACTGGACGCTCTGCGTCCCTTGCCCAGAGCCGCTCTCACCCGGCTCTGGGAGCGCATCACCCTGGAGTGGATCTACAATTCCAACGCCATCGAGGGCAATACGCTGACCCTCAAGGAAACTCGGTTGGTGCTGGAGACTGGTCTGACCATCGCCGGCAAGTCCCTGCGCGAACACTTCGAGGTGCTCAACCACAAAGAGGCTATCGACTTTGTCGAAGACCTGGCCCGGAAAGGGGAACCCATCACTGCGCACACCGTCCGTCAGATCCATGCCCTGGTGCTGGCTAAGATAGACGATGCAGAGGCCGGCCAGTACCGCAAATTGCCTGTGCGCATCGGAGGTGCGAATCATCGGCCCCCCGAGCCCTGGGATGTGCCCCATCTCATGCAAGGGTTCGCGGAATGGTTGGCCACCGATGCCCGGTTGCTGCATCCGGTGCAGCGCGCATCCGAAGCGCATCATCGGTTGGTCTACATTCACCCCTTCATCGACGGCAACGGCCGCACGGCGCGCCTGGTCATGAACCTGCTCCTCATGCAGGACGGCTACCCTCCGACAGTCATCCGCAAGGTGGACCGCCGCAGCTACTACAGCGCGCTGGCTAAGGCCGACGCTGGAAACCTGGCTCCCCTGATCAACTTCGTGGGACGGGCCGTGGAACATGCGCTGACCGTCTACCTGGAGGCATTGACTCCCCAGGAGGGGCCGCCGGCGGCTGAGGGCGAGTACATTCCGCTTGCAGAAGCGGCCAAAGGTACGCCCTATAGCCAGGAATACCTCAGCCTGCTGGCGCGCAAGGGCCGGCTGGAGGCCATCAAACGGGGGCGCAACTGGGTCACCACCCGGCGGGCAGTGGAGGCGTACCTGCGTTCGGTTGGCAAACTGTCGTGAGGGGCAAAGCCGAGGAGAAAGCCCAATGACCCAACAACTCTCCCTGTTCGCCGAAGACATCCCTCGCGCCCGGTGGGACAAGCGTCTGGCCAACCCTTCGACAAGCCCCTCGTCATGCTCGGGAGGGACCTCAGGACGTCGCCTGGGCCACGAGATCGACGACGTCATGCAGCAATACGTCCAGCGCGCCCACCAGCTCCAGGTCCTGCGCCGGCGAACGACTTAAGCCCCGTCCTGATGAGCCCCTCGGTCCGAAGGGTTGACGAAGGGCGGCGTCCCGCTGTAGGCTGTCTCGATCTACCCCCACCACCTGCTCTCGGTCGATGACGGAGCTCTCGGCCTTGTGCTCTTTGACCACGCCTTCGCTTTGCGTCGCTCCTCTTCGAACGAGACATCCTTCTTGCGCGTGCGAAATCCTACAGCCACGCTTCTTTTGTGCAACGATTGTTCCATCTATCTGACCTAACGCAATACTAGTTGCAATTCTCGGCGGCCTGTGATATAATAGGCCCGGCCAACGAATTGCCTTCAGGAGGACTGCTATGGGTTCGACAGACACCTTAGAAGAACGGATCAGGGCATCCCTCGATGGATTCAGTGGTAAGCAGAGACGGCTGGCGCGCTTCGTTCTGGAAAACAAGTACTTCGTGTCCTTTGCGTCAGCCGGCGAGGTGGGGGACAAGGTCGATGCCAGCGCTGCCACCGTGGTTCGCTTTGCTCAGGGCTTGGGGTACGAGGGTTTCTCTGAACTCCAGGCTACGATCCGTGAGGAACTCCCCAGTTATCTGACTACCGTCGAGCGCATGCAAGAGCGGTTGACCACACCTCCGGCCGCAGATGACATTCCCCAACAGGTCTTTCACACCGACATCACCAATCTTCAACGCACAGCCAGCAGACTGTCTGCGCAGCAGCTTGATGCTGTCCTGGAAGAGATCGTGCGTGCGGACCATATCCTTGTCGTTGGTTCGGGGCTCTCCACAGTGCCGGCGCTGTTCTTGGCCCACTCACTGAAGGTCATTGGCTTCGATGCGCGGGCAGCCCTGGACGGTGGGCTTTCCTTGGCTGTGGACACAGCACAACTCGGTGTGGATACGCTCCTGATTGCTATCGATCTGTGGCGCTACGTACGTTCCACAGTGGAGGCGGTGTACGCAGCTCGTCAACAGGGAGCACCGGTCGTGGCGATCACCGACAGCGTCGTCTCACCGCTGGCACAGGCAGCGGACTATGCTTTCGAGGTGGCTACGGATGGAGTCACGCATAGCCTATCACCGACGGCGACCATCGCGCTCATCAACGTGCTCATTGCCGCTCTCTCGTATCGGGTGCCGGAGCAGAGCATGGATGCCCTGCGGCGGGTCGACACGGCGTATCGCAAACGAAACCTTCTAATCACGGAGTAGTATGCAAGTTGCTGTCTGTGGAGGTGGGAACGGAGCTCACGCTCTGGTCAGCTTGTTAGCCGGCCGGCGCGACTGGGCCGTGAACGTGTACGCTCCGTACGGCGACGAGACTCAACGCTGGCGTCAGGCCATGGAAGCTCGAGGCGGTGTAACCGCTGTCATGCCACGTGGTCGTGTCGTGGGCCGGCCCGCTCGCATCAGTGCCGATCCGGCGGAGGTCATTCCGGGCTCGCGGCTCGTGTTGTTGGCTTTGCCGGCCTTTGCGCACGAGATCGTTCTACGCGACATCGCTCCTTACATCGACGACGGGGCTTGGTTGGGAGCGCTGCCGGCTCGCGGCGGATTTGACTGGTGTGTGGAGGATGTTCTGGGGGGTAAGACGGCGTCCATCGTCGTCTTTGGTTTGCAGACGCTGCCGTGGGCCTGCCGGCTCAACATGTATGGGGAGGAAGTCACAATCCTCGGTACCAAGAAGCAAGTCGATCTGGCGGCTTTGCCGCCATCCTATGCCGGCAAAATCTCCGGGTTGCTCAGTGATCCGTTGGGGATTCGCCTGCAACATGCGGCAAGCCTTCTCGGTCTCACGCTGGCCAACACCGGGCAGCTCATTCACCCCGGCATAATGTACGGTCTGTTCCACGATTGGGATGGCCGGCCCTATGCCAAAGCACCGTCCTTCTACCAGGGCATCAACGCCACCATAGCCGGCATCCTCCAGCAACTGAGCGATGAAGTCCAGACGTTGCGTGCCGTCTTGGAGCGCCACTACCCGGATCTCAATCTGTCTGCTGTGCGGTCGCTGGATGAGTGGGCACGACGCTCGTACGGCAAGGATATCGCTGATCCAACTACGTTGCAGAGCTGTTTTGTGACGAACCGCAGCTATGCCGGCCTCCGTGCCCCCATGCGCCCAGCCGAGGGCGGATTGGCGCCGGATTTTCACGCCCGCTATCTGGCCGAAGATGTGCCCTATGGCTTGGTGGTGACACGGAGCATCGCGGAGCTGGCCGGTGTGGCAACGCCAACCATGGATCAGGTCATCACGTGGGCACAGGAGCAACTTGAAAAGGAATATCTGGTCGACGGAAAGTTGCAGGGCCGCGATGCGGCAGCCACACGTGCGCCGCAGCGGTATGGTTTCTACGAGCTGAAAGACTTAGTCTATGATGCGTCGTGATGCGTGAGTATCGTCTGATGCGTCACGCAATACGCAACGCGCACTATGCATTACTCACTACAGGAGGTATCTTGTAATGGATTTATCAAACGAGAAGGCCGAAGAAAAGCCGCCAGATTCGGATCACAAGCGGTTCGACAAGCCCCTCGACGGGCTCGGGACGGAGCTCACCACGAAGCGGCGGGTCATGGTAGGAGCCATCGGCAAATGTGTCCACAATCTGGGTGTTGAAAACTTTGCCGGGTGGATGGAAGATCTGGGCTTGGGCTATGTGACTGTTAAGCTGGGGCCAGCCGTCCCGATCCAGGAAGTCATCAACAAGATCCGCGAAGCGCGCCCCGAGGTCGTCGGTGTGTCCATGCGGCTGGGCGACCTGCACGTGGACAAGCTGATCACTGAGTTCGTGGAATCGGCGACCAAACACGGGTTGCACCCTCGGGAAAGTGGCATTCGCTACACCTTCGGGGGATTGCGGCCGGCAGCCAACGTGGTCCGAGCTATGACCGGCCTACCGCTGGAACCGGACCGCTTCGTCCGCGAGGACGAGAGGCACTTTGACCTGGATGAGGTAGCTGAAGAGTACAAAGACAAGGAGCACTTCCAGGGCTTCTTCGAACTCGTAGTGGACGATTTCGTGACGATGGAGGAGCTGGAGCGCTTCGCTCATCGGGTGCCGCCAGCCCACGAGGCGAAGGAGCTTGAATGGTCTGATTACCTGGTTGAGCGCATTCGCCAGGTGCGTGAGCGGGAGAACCGTCCGATTATCCGCGCTCACATCGGCATCGCTGATGAAAGCATCGAACCCACGGTGAAGGCGATTGAGAAGCTGTCCGATGCCGGCGCTCTCGAAATCGTCTCTCTGGCTCCGGATCAGACCTCGCAAGAGCTTCTCGCCAAGTTCATCCGAGGCGAAGAGGAGCCTGACAGGTATCTAGCCGGCCAGGGTGGTGCGCCGATCCGCACCATAGAAGACCTGAAGCGTCTGAAAGCTGCTTCGCAACGGGGCAACTACCCCCTGACCCGTATCTACACTGGCACCGACGAGCTGATCGAGCTGGCCAAGCTGTGGGAAGAGCATCTGAATATGGCTTTTCCGGCTGTGCCTATCTTCTTCTACAACGAACTGGACGGGCGCGGCCCCATCAGCATCCGCGATTCTTTCGATGAACATTTCCGCACGATTGAATGGTGGACTGAACAGGGTAAGCCGGTGGAGATCAACGACCCTCATCAGTGGGGCCTGCGCTATGCCAGCGACGACATGCAGGTTGCCGACCATGTCCTCTGTGCCGTCATCGCGCTGAAGAAGAGCGTCAAGCACTACGTGATGCAGATGATGTTCGAGTTGCCGCCCGAAATCTCGGCGCTGGATGATCTGGCGAAGATGAAGGCGGCCTACGAGTTGGCCGAGCCTCTCACACGCCACTTCGATTTCAGTATCATCAAACAGACACGATCGGGACTGCCCAGCTTCCCGCCTAATCTGAATGAGGCCAAAGGACATCTCGCTTTTGGCATCTACACCCAGCTCTATCTGGAGCCCGACATCTTGCACGTAGTCACCCACTCCGAGGCCCACCACGAGGCTGGCGCCGACGACATCATCGAGTCCTGCGAGATTACGAAGCAGGTTTGCTGGGATTTCGTCAAAGGGCACATGCCTGATATCTGGAATGATCCGGTGTTGAAGGACCGCAAGCTGGAGTTGAAGCAGGGTGCCATGTACAACTTGCTTCATGGCGCCATCCTCGGCGGGTATGACGGCCCTGTCACACCGGAGAACTTTTGGGAGTGGGCTCATGAGCCGGAAGAGGATCCTGGGCGACGCCCTGATGGTTCGACAGGCTCACCACGGCGGCTTGTCGAAGGGAAGAACTTCGAGACCATGTTGCTCAGCCTGATCGATGAGGCGAACTACCCGACCGGGGCCTGCGGCCTGATCAGCGCTGACACGCTAGACCTGGCGTTGCAGATTGGCCTGTTCCAGGGCCCACACATCACGGTCGTCGACCGGCGGTACGAGATGGCCGGCGCCTGCCGCACCAAGGTCGTCGGCGGCATGTGTCGCATCGACGAGTGGGACGGCATCAAAGTCGGCAGTGAGCTCGAACGCGTGGACCTCGTCCGTGAGCGCTATCCGTGGTACTTCTACAAAGACGTGACGCGCGCCGATGACGACACCTTTATCGTGGAGGACGCTGAGGTCGAAGAGATCGACGACGAAACCGTGGCCAGGTTTCGCAAACAAATCGGCGTGACCGGTCTGGCGGACGAGAAGGTGTTGGTGGTGGACTTTGGCAGCACCTATACGAAGGTTGGCATCTTCGACACCAAGGACGAGATCTTCGAGTTGCGCTACGTGCCCACCACGGTTGAGGACATCCGCGCCGGTTTGGCCAATGGGCTAGGGGTATTGGAGGCATGTGAAGAGCGTGGCGACTGGCAGCCGTTGGCGGAGAAGATGGGCGAGTTCGTGGTGCGTCTGCCTTGCTCCAGCGCGAAGGGTGGCCTCAAGATGGTGACCGTGTCACTGGTGAAGGAGGAATCGGGCTTCGCGGCCGAGTTGGCAGCGCTGACGGCCGGCGCCAAGCTCTTGGGCACCTACGAAGGCAAGCTAACACCCGAGCAGGCGCGCGCCATCTACGAAGTTGACGAGCCGGAGATCATTCTCTTGGCCGGTGGCACGGATCAGGGCGGCGACACCGGGACACAGCTCCACAACGCCCGCATGCTGGCTGAGGCGGCCAAGTATGTCGCCTACACCGAGTACGGCGTACCCGTGATCTACGCCGGCAACCAGGACATCCGTGAGCAGATCGAGAATATCTTCCACCACCACGATGTGGACATCCGCGTGACGCCCAACATCATGCCCGAGATCAACGAGTTCCACATCGAGGTGGTAAACGAGGCCATCCGCGAGCTCTTCCAGACGGTGATCATCCGAGGCAAGGGCTTCGACGTGGTTGAGGAGTATATGGATGCACCGTTCATGCCGACCCCGCGAGCGACTTTTCGGGGCATCAACCTGCTGGCGCAGGGATACGGTGGTGAAGAGGGTCTGGGTAACATCGTGGCCCTCGACATCGGTGGCGCGACGACGGACTTCTACTCTAACGTGGATGATAACCCGCTGTACCTCTATCCCGGTGAGGATCATCGACGCAGGGTGAAGCGCACAATCCTGAAGACCCCGAACGTGCCGCTGGTGTACCGTCGCGTGGAAGGCAAGTATGGCCTGAGCTACAATGCTGAGAACCTGAAGGAGTTGGAGCGCTTCCAGAATGATGCGATGGCGCGCGAAATGAGTCGCTACCTCGCTGTCCGCTTCCCCAGCGACTTCGGTCCAGGCGACGATCAGTTTCGGCGCTTCGTCCGCAGCTACGACGGTACCTACCAGGTGGACTTGGACAACTACCTGAGCTGGCTCACTCAGAACCCGCACCGAGTTCCGGAGACGGTGTTGGAAAATGCCGCGCGGTCCTTCCTGGCAAAGGAGATCATGGCCGTGGCAACGGGCAAGCACGTTGGTCGGGTGGACGAAACGGAGACGTATTTCCTGCAGTATGGCGTGAACTACTTCAACCAGCCCGTGACGGTGCTGCTCATCGGCGGCACGATTTATCACAAGTGTCGGGATTGGGAACCTGGTTTCAAGGAAGATCTGGCACTGATTGCCAGCGGCGTGCTGTATGATCCTGAGAAGTCGCACATCCTGCGGCCCACGGGACCGATGTTGCTGGATGCCAAGTACCTGGTGGGTATCCTGGGTGGTTTGTATGGCCGGGTGCATCCGGAGCAGGCGCTGCGGGTCATGAAACGTGAGCTCCTGCCGCTCGATGTGGAAGTCTCGGTACATGAGCGTGCGTTGGTGCCAGCCTAGTTGGGCCAGGGAGCCTGGGTGCAAGGGAGCACGGGGGGGCAGGAAGCGAGAAGGTTCTCCCTCTCACCCCAGCACCCCTGCATCTCCGCTCTCCACACAGAAAGGAGGTGATAACTAAAAGAAACGCTGTCTGCAGCCGGTTCACTGATCGCTCTTGGTTCAGTCTACACATGAATTGCAACGAGCAAGGAGGAGGATATGTTCAACCGAAAGAACCTGATCATCCTGGCCGTTTTTTTGCTCTTGGGCCTGGTGGTCGGTGCCTGTGCGCAGCCGACGCCAGAGGTTCGCGTCGAGGAGAAGACTGTTAAGGAAACCGTCGTGGTCAAAGAGACGGTGGTGGTTAAGGAGAAAGAGCAGGTCGAGAAGGTCGTCACGCCCACTCCTGTTCCGGGGCGTCAGACGATTGTTGTGGGCCTGGCTTCCGCTCCAACGTCGCTGGACCCGGCTGATCATCGTAGCCGGCAATCGGAGACGGTGATCCGCAACATGCTCGACGGCCTGGTCACCCGTGACACTCGCAGCGGCGTCCACCTGCAATTGGCGGAGGAGATGAACTGGTTGGACGACCAGACGTTGGAGGTCAAGCTCCGCAGGGGTGTCAGGTTCCACGACGGCACGGAGATGACAGCTGACGACGTGGTGTTCACGTTCAACCGCATCATCCGGGAGAACGCTATCGAGTACCCGGAGGCCCATACCTCCCCGCGCAAGGGCCTCATCGCGCCCCTGGAGGCCGTTGAGAAGACGGGCGACTACAGCGTAGTGATGCATTTCAGCGGCCCCTGGCCGC
This sequence comes from Anaerolineae bacterium, assembly GCA_046753605.1. GTDB lineage: Bacteria > Chloroflexota > Anaerolineae > Epilineales > JAANWY01 > JBHHTZ01. The sequence goes on along the minus strand of JBHHTZ010000021.1, from coordinate 8,161 downwards.
CGGCCATGCAGCTCATCGTGCATCAGCAGATCGTGCCCAAGCACTACCTGGAGGAAGTGGGTACGAAAGGTTTCATCGAGAAGCCCGTAGGCACCGGGCCGTTCAAGTTCGTCTCTGCCAAGTCGGGTCTGGAAGAGGTGGTGCTGGAGCGCTTCGATGACTACTACGGCGGGTCACCTGACCTGGAGCCGGTGGGACCGGCCTGTGCGGAGCGTGCGGTCTTCCGCGTGATCCCCGAAGCGTCGACCCGCGTCGCGGCGTTGCTAGCCGGCGAGGTGGACATCATCCAGGCGGTGCCGCCGGAGCTGGTTGATACCCTGGCCCAGACACCCGGGATTCAGGTGAAGACAGCGCCGAGCACCCAGCCCAGGTGGATGGAGATGAACGTCAACCGGCCGCCTTTCGACGACGTACGGGCTCGCCAGGCGCTGAACTACGCTGTGGATAAACAGCTCATCATTGATGAACTCTACGGTGGGCGCGCGGTGGCGCTCCCGGGGCCACTGTCGCCGTTCAACAACTTCGTCAATAAAGATCTGAAGCCGTACCCATACGATCCAGACAAAGCACTGGCTCTGCTTGAGGAAGCCGGCTGGACTGATTCGGACGGCGATGGTATCCTGGACAAGGATGGTCAGCCGTTCGCCTTCACGATCGATACGATCGAGCTGCATCGTACTCTGACAGAGGCGGTGGCCGGCCAATTCCGGGCTCTGGGCATCGATGCCGGCGTCCGCATCTGGGAGTACAGTGTGGTGAAGCCGAAACTGCTCGCCGGGGAGCGGATGGCCTACCTGGACAACTGGGGCGACTCGGCCTTTGATCCAGTCGGCCACTTCGAGGCCAAGTGGCACGGCCGCGTGGAAGGGACGCCCTACGGTCGCGGAAACTTCTCGACCTACAGCAACGAGCGAGTAAACGAGCTCATCAAGGAAGGCGAGACCACAGCAGATCCGGCGAAGCGCCACGAGATCTACGACGAAGCTCAGGAGATCGTCTATGAAGAGACGCCGGCGGTGTTCCTGGTGCTGCCAGAGGAAGCCGAGGCTGCATCGATCCGTGTCCAGAACTGGGAGCCGGCTTCGGACAGCCGCATCAACCTGCATGATGTATGCCTGACTCCGTAGCGAGGCGGGTATAGGGCCGAATCGGAGAATAGGGCAAGCATCCTGGGTAGGCTGAAGGCCGTATCGAAGGGTGCGGCTCGCAATGACACATTGGCCTGGAGTGGCCGCACCCTTCGATATGCTGCTTCACTCCGTTCGCAGCCGCTCAGGCGGCGTCCTGATGGTTCGACAGGCTCACCACGGCGGCTTGTCGAAGGGATGCTCAGGCGAACTCGCTGCCAGGTCGTATTCTGCCAGGAGTCACGCATGTCTGGCTCGACTGACGGCGAGAAAGCGGGAAGTTTTTTCTTCTCGACTTTGGCCATTCTGCTAATACCACAATATATTGAGGAGTAAGGCACGCCCACGTGCCGTATCTTGTGAGCCATTCGCACGTAGGCGTGCTCACTCCTCAAAATGGCCAAAGTCGAGTTCTTGACACGCCCTTAGTTGAGGGAGTTGTGGTGAGGGGAGTGTAACCTGTGAGAGCTGTCAAGGTTGTAGAGCGCATCTTGGTCGCCATCCCCATCGTGTTTGGCGTGGCCATTGTGGTGTTCTTCTTCATGCGCCTGACGCCGGGGGACCCGGTAGACATCATGATGGGGCAGAGTGGGGCAGTTTCCGCTGGCGAGATGGAGCAGTTGCGCCACGAGTTCCATCTGGACGAACCGCTGTACGTGCAACTGTGGTTGTTTCTCGAGGACGTCGTGCGCGGCGATCTGGGCTACTCATATGTCCAGAAGCGGCCGGTGAGCACCCTCATCGCGGAGCGCTTGCCGGCAACCATTGAGCTCGCGTTAGGGGCTCTGATCTTCGGTCTGGTTGTGGCGATTCCCATCGGCATCATCTCCGCTGTGCGCCAGAACTCGCCGCTGGATCGGTTCAGTATGGCCGGGGCTTTCCTCGGCATTTCGATGCCTGGATTCTGGCTCGGCATCATGCTGATCCTGATCTTCGCTGTGCGCCTGCATTGGCTGCCTGTTCAAGGCCGAATCGGCTACGGCGTGCAGTTGGAAGAGGTCACGGGCCTGTATGTCTTGGACAGCTTGATCGCGGGGAACCGTGCCGCCCTGGCTGCCAGCTTGAAACACCTTGCGCTGCCATCCATAACCCTGGGCGCGCCGGTAGCGGCTGTCGTAGCACGGGTGCTGCGGTCCAGCATGCTGGAGACACTGCGCTCGGACTACGTGACGCTGGCCAGGGCCAAAGGCGCGCCTGAGTGGCACGTCGTTTTTAAGCATGCACTACGCAACGCGCTGATTCCCACTGTCACCGTGGTCGGTTTGCAGGTCGGCGTGCTCCTGGGCGGTAACATGATCGTCGAAACGGTGTTCGGGTGGCCAGGGTTGGGCCGGCTGGTCGTGAAGGCCATCTTCGAGCGGGACTTCCCGCTGGTGCAGGGAACTGTGATGGTTTACGCCTTCACCTTCGTTATGGCTAACTTGATTGTTGACGTATTGTATACGTATTTGAACCCGAAGATTTTGTTGTGAGAACACGGAGTGCGCAATACGCGATGCGAAGTTAAGTGTGTGGCATATCGTGAAGCGTATTGCGTACTGTGTAACAGGAGGTCTTCTACTGGACGTTGCTCCGCAAGTTGACACGCCGGTAGCCCGGCAAGCCTATCTGTGGCGTGTTCGCCTGAGGCTGTGGCGCCAGGGCCTGGCCGGCTTCCTTGACGAACTGCGCAGCTATCGCCTGGCGATGCTGGGGGGTATCGTCGTCCTGGTCTATGTGTTAGCAGCTATCTTTGCCAAGCAGATCACAGTGCACGACCCCTCGCTGGGGAATCTGCGGCTGCGCCTGGATCCACCGGCCTGGCATCTGGAGGGGAGTTGGTCGTATCCGTTGGGCACGGACGCGCAGGGCCGCGATCTCCTGACGCGCATCGTATTCGGTGCCCGCATCTCGCTGGCCGTCGGGCTTCTGTCGGTAGGCATCTCCGTTGTCATTGGAACGTTCCTGGGCGCCATCACCGGCTACTATCGTGGCCGGCTCGACAGTCTGGTGTCACGGTTTGCGGACTTGTTGCTGGCCTTCCCGTACCTCATCTTCGCTATCGGGGTCATGGCCTTCCTGGGACCCGGCTTCACGAACCTGATCTTGGCGCTGACGTTCAAGGGCTGGGTGGAGTTCTTCCGGCTGGTGCGCGGTGAGATGCTGTCGGAGAAGACGCAGGAATACGTGGAGGCGGCCAAGGTCACTGGCCAGAGCAACGCCGCCATTATTGCCCAGGAGATTTTACCGAACATCATCCAGTCCGTGTTGGTGCTGGGCACATTGCGCATGGGGCACATGATCATCATGGAAGCGAGTCTCAGCTTTTTGGGCCTGGGTATCCAGCCACCCACGCCGGCCTGGGGCTCCATGGTGGCGGCTGGTCGCGACTATTTGCTGGTCGCCTGGTGGGTCTCCACCTTCCCCGGCATCGCGATCCTACTGCTGGTGCTCTCCATCAATGTGTTTGGGGAGGGGTTGCGGGATGTCCTGGATCCAAGGTTGAGGATCGAGTGAGTATGGCTGGCCTAGACCGCGTCGGACTCAAGGGTCATTACCTGCGGCCCTTGACCGAGAACGAGATTGATCGCATTTGCCAGGGCTCGATGAATGGTGCAATGTCCCTCCGGGAGCGGGCCGGTGAGACAGTCGCACGGATCCTGGAGCAGCACCAGCCACCCCCACTGGGCGAGGAGGCTAGCCGGCGGATCGCAGCCATCGTGGCCGAAGTAGAGAGGAGGTAAGTCAGAAGGGGTGGGATACGGAGCAGAAGCGCTACTGGAACTTCGCAATTTGAGCACGGTCTATCCCACCAATCGCGGGGTAGTGCAGGCAGTAGATAGTATCAACCTCACACTGAACGAGGGGGAAATCTTGGGCATTGTGGGTGAGTCGGGTTGCGGGAAGAGCACTATACTGCTCTCCGTCCTGCGGCTGATCCACCGGCCCGGACATATTGCCCGGGGTGAGATTCTGTTCCGGGGCCAGAACCTGCGAGCGCTATCTCAGCGAGCGATGTGCACTATCCGGGGGAAGGAAATCGCTATGATCTTCCAGGATCCTCTTTCCACCCTGAATCCGGCCTTCCCTGTGGGTGAGCAGATCCGCGAGGCGCTGCGCCTGCATCGCATCCTGGATGGATCACGGCTGCCGTGGCCCTTCAATTTTGCGCAGTGGCGCCGCGAAAAGGAGCGCGTGCTTGAGGTGATGCGCGAGGTGGGTATCTCCTCGCCCATGGATCGGTATGCGGCGTATCCGCATCAGATCTCGGGAGGCATGCAGCAGCGCGCGCTCATTGCTATTGCGTTGGTGTGCGGGCCGGCCTTGCTCCTGGCCGATGAGCCCACCACCGCGCTAGACGTCACCATCCAGGCCCAGATCATGGATCTGATGTGGCAGATCAACCGGGAACACGGCACGGCCATCATCCTGGTTACCCATGACCTGGCATTAACCGCTGAATTCTGCGACACGATTGCTGTGATGTATGCCGGCCGCATCGTAGAGCGTGGCACCGTCGATCAGGTCGTCGAGAGTCCGCAACATCCATACACGCAGGGGTTGCTTGAGTGCCGGCCAAGCATCGCTGTACGAGGTCAGCGTGTGCGGCCAATCCCCGGCAATGTGCCAGATCTGGTCGGTCTTCCGGTGGGCTGCGCCTTCGCGCCGCGTTGTCCGCATCATCAGCCGGTGTGCGATGAAGGCCCAATCCCTATGATTGAGACGGGGGCCGGCCACATCAACCGTTGTTTGATCCATCTGAACTACGCGCGCGAAGAGGATTGGGATTGGAGTGACGAGGTCCAGAGCGAGGGCGCAAAACGTGAAACGTGATGGCGTTTTCTCTCTCGCGCATCACGTTTCACACCGCAGGTCATTGTGAGCAAATCGATGAGGAATCTAAACACTGACAGAACTGACCCCCCGCTGATTGAGGCCCGAAACATCCGCAAGTACTTCCTCATCCGGCCAAGCATCTTGACGCGGGTGTTGGCGCAGGCCCGAGAGAAGATTGTCCGAGCCGTTGATGGGGTGGATCTGCGCATCTGGCCTGGTGAGACCCTGGGCTTGGTGGGTGAAAGCGGTTGTGGCAAGACGACACTGGGCCGTGTTCTAACTCGCCTCTGCGAGCCGACGTCGGGTGAGATTTCCTTTCAAGGACATCCTCTTCGGGAAGACAAAGTCGTTGCGTCGTTGAATGGCACGGATACCCCCCAGGAAGTGAAGTATTATCGCCTGGCCCAGATCGTCTTTCAGAACCCGTACTCTTCGTTGAATCCCCGTAAGCCGGTGCGCGACATCATCGGCACGCCGCTGTACCACCGGGGTGTCACCGATCCCCTTGAACGTGAGGCGGCGACGATCCAGCTCCTAAATCGTGTTGGGCTGAGCAAGCACCACATCGATTCCTACCCTCATCAGTTTTCCGGTGGTCAGCGACAACGGATCGGCATCGCCCGAGCGTTGGCCATGCAACCCCGCTTCATCGTGGCCGATGAGCCGGTGTCTTCGTTGGACGTCTCGATTCAAGCCCAGGTCATCAATCTTCTGGAAGAGCTCCAGGAGGAATTCGATCTTACGTATCTATTCATTGCCCACGACCTCAGCGTGATCAACTACATCAGCGATCGGGTGGCGGTGATGTACCTGGGCCACATCGTCGAGATGGGACCGACGGACCATCTCTTCGAGGAGCCTCGGCATCCCTATACGCAGGCGTTGTTGGCGGCTATCCCCCGTGTCCGGAAGGAGGCCCGGCGGGAACGGATTATCCTATCCGGCAGCGTGCCCAGCTCGATCGATCCGCCCTCCGGTTGCCCGTTCCATCCCCGCTGTTTCACCAAGGCAGGTGACATCTGCGAGAATAGGTACCCGCCCTTCTTCCAGGTGGGCGGACAGGAGGTGGCGTGCTGGATCTACGACGATCATCCCGTGGCCGATGACCAACTCGCAGCATCGCGGGTAGACACGGGTTCGGTGCAGGTTGAAACATGAGGGTCCTCGAACTGGCCGGCACGCACTATGAGATGGGCCGGCAGCACGGCCACCAGATTCGTGATCTGCGGCCTATTTTCTTACAGGCCGTGGATCAGCGCCTGGCGAAGCTGGCGCAGTCCGAGGCGGACGTGCAGCCCCTGGTGACAGAGCTCCGGTCAGCCTGGGAGGTGACAGCCCTTCCGACGGTGGAGATGCTGCGCGGTATCGCCGACGCGCTCGAACTGGAGTGGGACCCCTTCTTCCGCTATACCATCGCTTCGTACCTGGAGGATCGTAGGGTCGCCGCTGCCCACGCCGAAGGCTGCACGGCGTGGGCGGCGGCTGCACCGATTGCGCGGGACGGCACCCCGATTCTGGCGAAAAACCGCGATTACCGGTTGGCTCACCTGCCATTGCAATGTCTGGCCCGCGCCCGTCCCGCCGAGGGATACCGCTATGCGTACGTGACCAGCGCCGGCAGTCCAGCGGTGTTCAGTTCAGGCATGAACGAGGCCGGCCTGGCCGTGGCCGACACCCACGTCACTTCGCTGGACATCGGTCCCGGTGTGGCGCGCTACTCCGTCGAAATGGCGTGCCTGGAGTACCATGACAGCGTAAAATCTGCTCTGGATTACCTGCGGGGCGTGTCCCACATTGGCGACGGCACGTTGGTAGTTGCTGACGCCACGGGTGACGTGGCTGTCTTCGAGGCGGGTCACGCGCATCAGGGCGTAATTCATCCCAAGGACGGCTTTGTCGTCAGCACCAACCACTTTGTCACAGAGTTGCTACGTGACCAATGGGTGGATCGCAATCCGGCGGATCTGCGCGGGAACTCCGAGCGCCGGCATGCCAGGGTCACGGCGGCATTACAAGCCGCTCAGGGCCAGGTGGGCGCCGGCTGGGCGCAGGCATTGATGACCAGCCACGGCCGTTCACAGGATGCCATCTGCAGGCATCCGGAGATTGAGCCTCACTCCGCTACTATCTCCACAGTGCTTTACTTCCCCGAGGCCGGTGAGTTCCTCTTCGCCAATGGCCGGCCGTGCCAGGCTAAGTTTCACGCCTGGTCGGTTATCTAAACTGATGCCTGGCCGACGCCGTACTGATCACGGGCGAAGCCCAGCAGGCCCAGTTCTTCCAGCTTGTCCGCCGGCGCGCGGAACGTGACCTGAACCACACCGGGATGCCGGCCAATCTCAATGGCGCCGGTGATGGTCGCCCGGTTCTTCACCTCGGGCACCGGCATGTCGAGCAACTTTGCTGCGCGTTCCAGCCCGTTGTCGGTGGCGGCGTTTAGGTCCGGCCCGGTGCCGATCACCGAGATCGGGACCGACTCCTCGATGGCCTCGATGCCCCACATGCCGGCCATGTCCTCTGCCCGCCCTTTCTCTTCCTGCGTCAGCGGGCGGGCCAGGAAGGGCAGGTCCTCGAGGACAGGGAACAGGATCAGCCCGTCGATGCAGGCATCGGGAACGTCGGCGTCGTGCCGAACTACCCCACGAACAGGCTTGAGGTTTTGACTGCCGAAACCCACTGCCTACATGCTCCGCCACTCTTTTGCCCCTATGCTCCCCTTGCCCCCTGCTTCTTTGCTCACTTCTCCTTGACACAAGAACATATGTTCGGGTATAATAGCCCCCCGGAAGTGATCTTCACCCGCTCACCAGACAAGATCTGACATACCGTGGGCAAGAAGAGCAAGAAACGCAAGCTGGATGCGTTGGCGGCATCGCTTCAGCACCGATACGGTCCCCGCGCACTGCGGCGAACCAAAAAGCCGGCCACCGACAAGCGGGACTTCCCCCACATCTCCACCGGCTTCCCGAACCTGGATCAGGCGCTGGGCATCGGCGGACTGCCTCGGGGCCGGATCACCGAGTGCATCGGCGCTTACACCTCGGGCAAGACCACCGTCATCCTGAAAGCGGTCGCCCAGGCAACGGCGGCCGGCGACATCGTGGCTGTTATCGACCCTTCGACAGGCTCAGGACGTCGCCTGGAACGCACCTTCAATCCCGACTACGCCCGACGGGCCGGCGTCGATCTCGGTCGAGTCCTCCTGCCGCCGGCTGAGG
>JBHHTZ010000020.1:0-17506 GCA_046753605.1 Anaerolineae bacterium | reverse complement strand
AGTGATCAGTAATCAGTGAGCAGTTCTGGACATAGCCGCCGGTTCCTGATCACTGTTTACTGTTCACTGATTACTGTTCACTGATCCCCGTGATGCGGATGCCAGTGCCCTTGCTCTTGTAGCGCTTGTTGAGCGCGATCAGGACGGCCGTGAGACCCTCCACAATGCTGGCGTTGGTCAACGGGCCGGCGTCGAGGGCATGCATACCAGCCTTCTCGGCAAGTTCAATGGTCAGTTGCTTGGCGTCCCGGTCGTCGCCACAGACCAGGACGTCTGAGTCGATGTCGTGGTCCAAGTTTTGGAGATGGCCGGCGGCGATGTTCTGGAACGCGGCAACGACCGTCACCTGGTCGCCCAAGAACTGCTGAGCTTCCACGGCGGCCGAGCCGGCTTCGAGCAGGCGGACACGTCCGGGGTTTTTCGGGTCAATCGGGGCTGTGACGTCGATGAGAACTTTGCCGGGCAAGGCCGGCTGAATGTCTTCCAGGATGGCGCGGTGGGCCGCATAAGGAACCGACAGCACGACGATGTCGCCGGCCTGGGCAGCATCGCGGTTCGCCAGACCTCGGATCAGTTCCTGGCCCAGGGTTTCATTCAACTCTTTCGCCACACGCTCGGCTTTTTCCAACCTGCGAGAGCCGATGATCACGTCCAGGCCAGTCCGCGCCCAGCGCAGGCTGAGCCCAGATCCTTCCTTTCCTGTCCCGCCGATCACTGCAATGGTTGTTCCTTGTTCAATCACTGTCCGGCTGATCCTTCTCGTTGTCGTCGAATGCACCTTGCTCTTTCAAGAACTTCTCCATCCGAGCCACGAAGCGTTCGGCGTCCTGCACCAGACGCCTTGTTTCGTCCTCGTTCGGGATGAACTCCCGATTGTAATCGCTATCTTCGCGCCTCGCTCGCAGGTTTACGAAGATGTCTTTGAATTCCTCTTCGATCAGCCCCGGCTTGACCATGAACTGACTGATAGCGGCTTCTATGCCCGAATGCTTACTCCGAACCACGTTGAGAGAATACAGAGCCGCTACCAGTGCGTAATGCGCGCCATAGTAAGCTCGGGAGTTCGCACCTCTCAACAAGCCCTGGTCTCTCAGGACGCGGGCTTCGCGCAGTCCGTAATCAGCCAAGCCTAGATAGGTATGTATCGTTTCCTTCGCTGCCTCATCCATGGTTCGGAATTCCCCCTCGACAATGTTAAGCGGCACAGCTTGCTGCTCTCTCAGCCACTCGTTTGGGTTCCATAGCTCAATGCCATCACGACGCACGTTGATGTAGAGCGGATCGCGCCGGCGCTGATGCGTGCGATACTCCCCGGCCGACATCACGTGGACGCTCAGATAAGGTTCATCATATCTCAATTGTCTCGCGATTTCATCAACCTCCGAGTGTCCGTTACGGGTCACAATCAGCAGATCGATATCTGACTCCGCATCGTAGTCACCTCGGGCACGGGAGCCAAACAGGATGACCCGAGCCACCTGATCGCCGCACAGGTTTTCGAGTTGATCCAGGAAGGTGGCCACACTGTCCCGCTCCGCCACCGTCAGGTAGCCGGCGCGGGACTCGCGCAACCGCTTTCCCCGCTCTCGCTCAGCCATGCTCAGCCTTTCGCCATGTAGTAGAGCTTTGACGCCATGAGAATGCACTGAAGTGCGTATTACGAACTCGATTGTTCTTCGAAACGTCTCCACACACCCTTCGCCACTTCTCGAGCTCGGGCGGCAATCTCTTCTTCGTCCAGCGTGAGGAGTTCGCGGTCTTTCATCAGCAGCCGGCCACCACAAATCGTGTGCGTCACATGGGAGCCGTCCACGCCGAAGATAATGTGCCACGGCAGGTTGCCGGCTGTCAGCGGCGTCGGTGGCTGGTAGTCCAGCAGAATGACGTCGGCGTAGGCTCCCGGCGACAGCTCGCCGATGGGTTTCGGGAAGAAGACGTTGGCCAGGCGGGCGTTGTTGGTCACGGCCATCTCCAGCACCTGGTCGGCGCCCATCACGCGCGGGTCACGGCGATGCACTTTGTGGAGCAGATAGGCGGTCTTCATCTCCATGAACATGTTGTTGGAGAAGCCATCGTTGCCCAGGCCGACCCGCATGTCGCCACGGAGCATGGCCGGCACATCCGCCACCCCGACACCATTGTTCATGTTCGAGCGCGGTTGGTGCGTCACCCAGGCGCCGGTCTCTCGCAACACTGCCATCTCCCAGGCGTCGATGTCGATAGCATGGGCCACGATGGTTCTCTCCCCTAGAATCCCCCGCTGATGCAACCGGTCGATAGTCCGAAGCCCGTACTTCTCCACCGAGTCGTTTCGATCAGTCGGCCCTTCGGCAGCGTGAATGTGAAACCCCACGTCCAACTCTTCCGCCACCGCCACGCACCGCTCCAACGTCTCGTCCGACAGCGTCAACGACGCATGCAGCCCAAACGTGCCGGCCAGAAGATCCTTTTTCCCTTTTTCCCTTTTTCCCTTTTTCCCTTTCACTCTCCGAATAAACCGCTCATTCTCCCGTATTCCCGCCTCCGCCACCTCCGGCCCATCCCGGTCTGTCACCTCGTAGCACAGGCACGCTCGCAGGCCGGCCTGCCCCACCGCTTCGGCGATGATGTCCAGGGAGCCGTCGATGGCGCGGTTGCTGGCATGGTGGTCGATGAGGGTCGTGGTTCCGTGCCGGATGGCGTCGGCCAGAGGGACAAGGGCGCTGTAGCGAACCGCCTCTTCGTCCAGACTCCGATCCAGGGGCCACCACAGCCGGGCCAGAATCTCGGGAAAGTCCTTCATCGACGGGCCTGGAATGGCCAGCCCGCGGGCGAAGGTGCCGTAGAAGTGGGTGTGTGCGCAGATATTGCCGGGCATTACCAGCTTGCCAGCCGCGTCCAACGTCTCGGCGTGAGGATACAGGGCCTGAAGTTCGGCTGTCGGTCCTACATCGGTGATGCGACCTCCATCGATCTGAACCGCGCCGTCTTCGATAATCTGGAAGTTGGCCCCACACGTGACAACTGTACCATGCACAATGAGCATTATCACATTACCCTTTCGGCTTCGAACCAGGCACGACCAGGACTGGACGCTGTGTGCGGTCGATAACCCGGCGAGTGATGCTTCCCAATGCCAGCCAGCCGATCGTGCTGGCCGACAGCGACGAGCCAAGGACGATAAGATCGTAGTCACCTTGAGCCGCCTCATGTATGATCTCATCTTCCACCACCCCCTGCCGCAACTCGATGTAGCCCTCGACCTCCTCATCCCCCATGATCCGGGCCCCTTCACGCAGGGACTGCCCCTCCGGGGTAGCCGACTGCATCATCTCACGCAGCGTTTCATCCATCTCGCCCAGTCCGGTGTACATTCGAGGAACAGGATTAGTGACGTGCAGCAGCGTCTGAGCAGCGCCGAGGGCGCGGGCCAGTCGTGCGCCGTAGCGCATGGCGGCCGCGCTTTCCGGGTGGCCACCCGTGGCAACCAGGATTCTCTTCACCTGCGGGCATGCCTGGCGGACGACGAGTACGGGGATCGTGGCATGTTCGAGAACCCGATACGATACGGAGCCCAGCAGGAAGCGGGTCAGGCGTGACCGTCCGCGAGCACCAATGACAACCAAATCGTAACTGCACTGTTCGATTTCCTGTAGGATTTGCTCGGCCGGATGGCCGTGGCGCAGTTTGGTGGTGTAGTTGATCCCGCGCTCGTCCAGCAGCCGGCGCGCGTCCCCGATGGCCCGCCGCGCCACACCATCTCGATCGGCTGCCTCTGCCACGCCAAGCACGGTCATTCTGGCGCCGGCCTGGACCGCCAGTTGGCTGGCAAATCGCACAGCCTCTCGAGCATGTTCCAGCCCATCAGTAGTGGCAAGTATGTGCAACATCATCACCTCGCAGTGGACAGATTCATGCGAGCAACCTGAAAACGACCAACGCTGCACCAATGACGGGCAACACCGAGAACGCCAGTCGAATCTTGGGCCCACCCACGTAGTGAGTTGAGACCGCGCCAATCTGCGCACCAACTGCTGCGCCTGTGTGCATCACCAACGCCACCAGGATGTCCACATTGCCTTTGATCCCATGCGTCAGTGCCCCGTAACCAGACGAGATGACAATCTCGAACAAGTCAGTCCCAACAGCCACGTGTGTCGGGACACCAATGATGTAGACCAGCGCCGGCATACGAATGAAACCGCCACCCACGCCCAGGAAGCCCGCCAGAACGCCGGTCGCCATGCCCACGCCGAAAACCGCCCAGAAAGAGATCGACTCAACGCCAGAATCGGCCAGCGAGATCATCGGCGGAAGGGTGATGCGCTGGACGCGCTTCGTCAAGCCCTGGAAGCCAACCGCTTCATTCACGTCGATCGTCTCTGTGCTGGTCATGCGGATCGCCTGAAAGCTCTCCCACGCCACGAAGGCTGAGACAGACAGCAGGGTGACAATGTACGCCAGGCCGAGTGCCTCGTCAACACCTCCCCCGCGCTTCAGTGCCTCAATGATTTGGGCGCCCAACTCGACACCGATGACGGTGCCCCCTACCATGATGAGGCCCAGCTTTGTGTCCACGTGGCCCAGCGCCCGGTGCCGTCGGGTAGCGACAATCGACTTGCCTGTCATATAGGCCAGGTCTGTGCCCGGCACCATGTGGCCCGGCATACCGAAAATGAGCAGCATCGGACCCGTCAGGAAGCCCCCACCCACGCCGAAGAAGCCGGCCAGGATGCCGACGACGAAACCGATGCCGGCCAGATATACCGGGTTGACCGTGATGTCCGAGATGGGGAAATGCACGGCTACCGTTCCTCGTGGATCACGATACCCAATTGTTCAGCGAGGAAGGTTGTGATCGACTCAAGCACAAGCCCCTGCAAAACGATAAGACCGAGGGCAACCAACGCATACACACCCAAACGGGTGTGGTAAAGTCTCAGAAGCGGCGCTCCCAGAAGCCGTAGCACGAACAGGTAGCCGGCGATCAGGACCACGTACAGTGCGAGACCAAGAGCCAATCTGACCACAGGACGAGGCGGGTCGTCAGGCGAGCCAGACTTCCTCTGAAACCGGGACGGTGACGTCATAGGGACTATTGTAGCACAAAAGCGTGGCAGGAAAAAAGGCTGACTGACTTCATGTCCAGCCTGCCCGATAAGCGCCTGCAATCTGATGGACGAAGGTCTATGGAGCGAGCCTAAATCGCCTCGATCGGGAGGCCTGCGGCGATCAGAGAGATCGAATGTCGAGGTCGGGATAGTGAGCGGTGAAATCGTCTGAGGATGGCTTGGAAGCCAGGTAGAACAGATGGCTGGAGCACCGGCAGTCCGAGGAACCGAAGCCGGCCACCGGCTCAGAGACGCCGGGCAGCCGGCGCAGGACCGCAGCCCACTCGCACTCCAGGCGTTCAGCAAAAACCGTCCACCAGACTTCAACCAGCGTGGTCTGTGCCCTCAAATAGTCGATGTGCCAGCGCAGGCGTTTACCATCGGTCCGGCAATGGCGGCGCAGCCGGCCCGCCAGGCCATTCAGCGCGCTTCCGACGTACAGATAATAGCCGGCTTCGAGATCGAACGTACCTAGCGCACCGACAACAACGCGTGTCGGCACGCCCAGGAGCATCACGAGCACATAAGTACCCGGCGCTCCACGCTCAATATCCGGCAGGGGAATGTCCATGCGATCCAGATACCAGCGATCAGTGATCAGTGACCAGTGATCAGTGATAAGTAAACAGAATCTCCCTACTGATCAGTGATCACTGATCACTGTTTACTGATCACTGTTTACTGTTTACTGATCACCGACTTCCCATGTCACGTCGCCGCAGAGATCAGCCGGCTTGTCGCGCGCCGCGAACTTCTCATACTCCGCCTTCGCTTCGGCTATCGTCACGGAATCGCCGTGACCGGGATGAACAACTGTGTAGTCGGGCAGTGTAAACAGCCTCTGTGTGATGGTTTCGAGGATCTGCTGGAAATCCTCCGGCGTGTCAGTGTGGCCCGGGCCACCGGGGAAGAGCACATCACCGCCGATGAGATCGCTGCCGACCAGGAAACTCAGGTGACCGGGAGTGTGGCCGGGGGTTTCGATCACATGAATCTCGTGTACACCCAGCCGCACCACATCGCCGTCGCGCAGTTCGGCATCCAGCGGATCGATGAGCCGGCCAGCACCATCCGGATGGGCAGCGACGGGGGCTCCCGTTGCTCCGACCACGGCCAACAACGCGCCGATGTGATCGGGGTGAGTGTGGGTCAGGAGAATCTGACATGTGGGTAGGCCGGACATGGCCGCCAGGATGGCGATGGGATCGGCGCCAGGATCGACGATGATGGTACTTCCACTCTCACGGTCCACAAGAACGAAGGCATTCATCGGCCAGGGGCCAACAACCACCTTGCGAAAATCGAACGAGGTTTCAGTTGACATAGATCACTTCACAACAGTCATTTGCGACACAGGCTGTCCGAGATGGAGTTCAGCCATGGTCACGGGTTCCAGATCGACGTCAAACACGACGGCGAAATGCTTGGCGACAACCCGTCGGACAGCTTCCATGTCGACAGAGTCTCCGATGAGTTGCCGCATGGCGGTGATGCCTCTATCGCGCAGGCCACACGGCACGATGAGATCAAAATGGGACATGATGGGGTCAACATACAGCGCGAAGCCGTGATAGGAGACCCATTCCTCAATGCGAGCGCCGATGGCGACGATCTTGTCGTTGCCGACCCACACACCGGTGTCGCTACCGGTGCGCGCCTCTGCATCGATTCCGAAGTCTGCCAGAGCGCTAACCAGAACCTCCTGCAGGGACCGAACGTACCAGCCGACATCTTTGCGATGGTTGCGCAGGTTCAGGATCGGATAGCCCATGAGTTGCCCGGGTCCGTGGTACGTAACATCGCCGCCCCGCTCGACGCGGCGAACCTGAACGCCCAGTTCGTCGAGAAAAGCAGGTGCGGCGATGATGTTGGTTTCGTCTGCCTGCCGGCCCAGAGTGATCACGGGAGGGTGCTCCAGCAAGATCAGAACATCGTCCAATTGGCCGGCTTTTCGGGCTTCAACAATCCGATGCTGTAGTTCCAGGCCTTCGTCATACGGTACCAGCCCAAGATTAAACAAATACATCACCACATCTCCCTGCCGCCGACTCCGACGGCTACCGGCACGCCGTCGGCTACGCTGAGCGGCGGACCGGCTACGGCGAACTCGGTATGGCGGTCGCGTTTGCCTGAACGACGACTGCCGCGCCAGACACGCTGACCGGTATTCCCTGGCCGTTGAGATCGGAAAGGCTCACGCCGGCATCCAACTCTGTGGAGCCAGCCCGAATGGCCTCCAAACTGAAGGAGGCCAGCATACCCGAGCCTGTCGGGTACGGACCTGGGCGCAGCACAATCGCGCCGATGGTTGCTGTGCCGGCGCTGTTATCTACCTCTGGGCCGGCCACGAACACGGACCCGCCGGCGCCGGCAAGGAAACCACCGTTACTCACACTCCGCACCGCGACGACGGCCGGATCAAAGCGCAGTTCCACCTGATAGCCGGCCAGGTCCACAGCACATGAGACCAACACACTAACCGTGAACCTGTCACCCACCGTCGCAAGCTGGGCGACCGGGCCAAGACGCACGCTTGCCGACGGGCACGGATTCGGCGTCGGTGGCCGTGGTGTCGGCGTCAGCGTGGGCGCCGGGCGCGGCGTAGGCGGCACCGAGGTGGGTGTCGGGCGCGGTGTTGGCGTCGGCGGGCGCACTACCGGCGTGTTGGGGCCGGCTGCACTCCGCGTTGTCGTCGCCGGAACGGGACGGGACGTCGGTGTCCCTGTCGAGGCCGGCGAGCCGGTCAGAGCCGCCACAAAGGTCATTGTGACTTCCGCTGCTGGCGTTGCAGTCTCCGCCTCAACAACGGCGGTACCTCGCCCCGACGGGGCCGCCGGCGTCATCGTCTGAAGCAGCGACCGCTGATCATCTACAGTTGGTGTCGTTTCAGGTTCTGGTGTCCCCGTCGGCGTCTCCGTTACCGCAGCCGTCGGCGTCGGTGTCTGCTCCGACACATTCTGCCGATTCAACTGCTGAAACACAGCGTAGATCAAAAACAGCAGTACGCCAAGCGAAACAACGAACTTTACGTTCTTTGACAACTGGGCATAGCAACCCTTACGCGGAATCTCAGGCAGGTTGATTTCGAACTTATCACGCCCGATGAGATCCTCAGCCTGGACGTCACTTTGATCGAAGTCGATACCGCCTGAGCGTTCGGGCGGTTCGGGTATGTTGTCCATCGTCTTCCCTTTCGCCGGGGCAGGGCTCCGTCTGAGCACAGGCGCAAGAGTGCAAAGGAGCAGGGGAGAAAAGATTCTGGTTTGTCAGTTCTCCATCCCCTTCCCCACACCCCCGTACCCCTTGTTCAAACGGGCGGCGCTGGCATCTGTTTCGATGCCTGGAAGCGTGAAGCGCCGTCTAAGGTTTTACACGTTCAGGTTCCAAGCACGGAACCGATAAAGTCACGCTGGCCGCGAGCAAAGACCTGAATGTCCATCGCCCGCTTGCCGGCCAATTGTACCCTCTCCAAAAGCACCGCACCTTCGCCGGCTACTACCGCCAGGCCCTGGTCGGTCTCGACCACCGCACCTGGTCGGTCATCGGCCACCGCCATGCCGATAGGCCGGGCTTTCAACAGCTTAAACACTCGACCTTCGAGATACGTGTATGCGCCGGGCCACGGGTCGTAGGCGCGGGTCATGCGAGCAATGCGCGCCGCCGGCTGAGTCCAGTCAATCTCCCCGTCTTCCTTCTTCAGGATATGCGCATAGGTGGCAGCAGCATGATCCTGGGGCTGCGGCTCGACTTCGCCGGCCACCCACCGGGGCAACGTCTCAACCAGGAGGCCGGCCCCCAGCTCCGCCAGACGCTCAGTCAGCGACTGCCGGGTATCGACAGGCTGGATGGGGGTGGATCGCTGGGCCAGTATTGGGCCATGATCCATCTCCTCATCCATCAGCATGATTGTCACGCCAGCCAACTCATCGCCGCTGAGAATCGCTGCTGCCACCGGAGCTGCGCCCCGATATTTGGGCAACAGCGATGCATGCACGTTGACGCACCCGTGAGGCGGAATCTCCAGCACCGATGCCGGCAGAATCAGGCCGTAGGCCGCCACAGCGATGACGTCCGGTGCAAGGTCCCACAGAACCTGGACCATCTCGGCATTCTTGCGCAAACGGCGCGGTTGCCACACTGTTATGTCATGTTTTAGCGCGATTTGCTTCACCGGCGACACAGTTGACGCACGTCCACGGCCGGCTGGCCGGTCTGGCTGTGTGACAACCGCCACGACGTCAAATTCCGGACCTTCGATAAGCCGCTGCAGCGACGGAACCGAGAACACCGGCGTTCCCATGAAAACGACTCGAATCTTCATCTTCGATATTGTACCACAGATTATGTAGTCTTGCAAGGCGGTCACACCGTACGAAATTGCCAGACCGGCCCGCTTGCCCTATAATAGGCTGCATGAGTCACGAGACACGCACAGCTACGAGCCGTTATCGCTGGGAAGTTGCACCGTCGGCGCCGCCAATCCATCAAGAGAA
The DNA here is from genome assembly GCA_046753605.1 of Anaerolineae bacterium. GTDB lineage: Bacteria > Chloroflexota > Anaerolineae > Epilineales > JAANWY01 > JBHHTZ01. The sequence goes on along the minus strand of JBHHTZ010000020.1, from coordinate 7,923 downwards.
ACTGGGCGCACTGGACCCGCTGGTGGTGCAACTGCTCTTCAACCGGGGCCTGGTCGAGCCCCATCAGATTCGGGCCTTTCTGGAAGGCACACTGCAAGATAATAACCCATTCCGACTGCGTGGCATGAACGAGGCCGTGACGAGAGTCCGGCAGGCCATCCGCCAGAGAGAGCGGATCGCCATCTACGGTGACTTCGACGTGGACGGCGTGACCTCTACCGCTCTGCTGATTCAGGTGCTGAGTGCTCTGGGCGCAGACGCCGTGCCGTACATCCCCCATCGAGTTGACGAGGGCTATGGCCTCAACACAGACGCGTTGGACGAACTGGCGGCGCAGCGGGTCGGCCTGGTGATCACGGTTGACTGCGGCGTCCGGGCCGTGGAGGAAGTGATACATGGCCGGCGACTGGGGATGGACCTGATCATCACCGACCACCATGAGCCCCCCCAGAAACTACCGCCAGCCCTGGCCCTCATCAACCCCAAGCAGCCAGGGAGCCGTTACCCTTTCAGAGACCTGCCCGGTGTCGGTCTCGCCTTCAAGCTGGCTCAGGCGCTGTTGCGGGTAGAAGAGCGCGTCAGCCTGGGGACTGCCCGTGCCGAAATCGCTGAAGAGGACCTGCTTGATCTGGTTGCCCTCGGCATCGTGGCCGACCTCGCCCCGCTGCTGAGTGAGAACCGGTCCCTGGTACGCCGTGGCCTGGAGGTTCTGAATCGAGCGGAACGACTCGGTGTGCGCGCACTCATGGATGTGGCCGGCGTGCAGCCCGGTCAGGTCGGGGCTGAAACCATCGGCTATGTGTTGGGACCCAGGATCAATGCAGCCGGCCGGCTGGACCACGCCATGCTGGCCTATCGACTGCTCGTTACCGATGAACCGGAGGAGGCGCGGCAACTGGCGGAGAAGCTGGACGCCCGGAACCGCGAGCGTCGGACGCTTACCGGAGCAGTGCTGGAACAGGCCATGCTGCAAATCGAGGGCCAGGAATCCGACTACTTCCTGATGGTGGGCGGCGAGGATTTCCCGCCGGGCGTGGTCGGGTTGGTGGCCAGCCGGCTGACCGAGCAGTTCTATCGACCCTCACTTGTGCTGGAAATCGGCCAAGAGACCAGCCATGGATCTGCCCGCAGCATCCCGGATTTTAACATCGTGGGGGCGCTGGAGGAGGTGGCGGACCTGCTGATCAAGTATGGCGGCCATGCGATGGCCGCCGGGCTGACCGTGCCCAACGATAAGCTGCCGGCGCTCCGCACCCGGCTGAACGAGATCGCACAACGCGAGTTGGCCGGCGTGGATCTCGTGCCGGCCCTGCCCATCGACGCAGAATGGCCGCTCGCGCAGTTGACGCCCCAGACCTTCCGCACTCTCAGCGAGTTGGAACCTTTTGGCGTGGGCAACCCGGCCCCGCTGCTCCTAGCTCGAAGCGTCACACTGCGCAACTTCGCAGCCGTGGGCGATGAAGAAAATCACCTGCGGCTGAAGCTGCAGCAAGACCGCGTCATCTGGGACGCCATGGCGTTCCGCCAGGGCCACTGGGCCAACAACTTGCCAGAGATGCTTGATATTGTCTACACGCCGAAGATCGACGTGTGGAACCACCAGGAGCGGTTGCGGCTTGATGTGAAGGATATGCGACCACATGAAAACTGACCAACTCCACACGATCAGAGCCTTTGTCATCGACATGGACGGCGTGTTATTCCGAGGGCAGACGCGCCTGCCAGGTGCGCGACGCTTCCTGCAGCTCCTGCAACGCGAACAGGTGCCCTACGTATTACTTACAAACAACTCGTCGCTGACAGTCACGCAGTATGTGGACAAGCTGGATCGCATGGGTATTGAGGTGCCGCCGGCTCACATCATGACATCGGCGGTTGCTACGGCGCAGTACCTGGCCGGCCAGGCCGAACCCAGCACGCCGGTGTATATGATCGGCATGGAGGGGCTGGAGCAGGCGTTGCAGGCCGAGGGCTTCGTGCTCACCGACGAATCCCCGGAGTATGTGGTGGTGGGTTTCGATAGAAATGTCACCTATCGACAGTTGAGTGCTGCTGCCCTGGCAGTCCGAGCCGGCGCCGTTTTCATCGGCACGAACCCTGATCTCACACTGCCAACCGAACGCGGTCTGGAACCTGGCGCCGGCTCGATTTTGGCAGCCATAGAAGCCGCCACAGATGTCGCACCGAAGATCGTTGGCAAACCGCAGCCAGGCGCCTTCAAAGCAGCGCTGTCGAAGCTGGGGACGCGACCTGACGAGACCGCCATGCTGGGAGACCGGTTGCAGACGGACATCGTCGGCGGAGCGAACGCCGGCCTGCGCACCATCCTCGTCCTCACCGGCGCGACGTCGCGAGATGATCTGGCCGACGCCGAGATGGAACCCGACATGGTCTTCGACAACCTGGAGCAGGTCGTGGCAGCCTGGACTGGAGATTAGCTACGCGAAAACTTGCTGTTCGCTTGCTTCTATGGTAAGATTGTATCCGATTACTGTGTAGAATCTGGAGGAGTGAAATGTTCTTCGATCCGTTGTATCTGATAATAACCCTGCCGGCCCTTCTGCTGGCTTTCTATGCTCAGTGGAAGGTCCGCTCGGCGTATGGAAAATACTCAAAGGTGCCGAATGAGCGCGGAGTCAGCGGCTACCAGGCAGCCCAGGAGTTGGTCCAGGCCAATGGCCTGTACGGCATCGACATCGAGGGCGTCCAGGGGGAGCTATCGGACCACTACGATCCGAGAGGCAAAGTCCTGCGCCTTAGCCCCGGCGTCGCGAACGGTCGCTCCATCGCGTCGCTGGCCATCGTGGCCCACGAGGTCGGCCATGCTGTGCAGGATCACCAGGGATATGCTATGATGCGATTCCGCTCAAGCCTGGTGCCGGCGGCGAACCTGGGCTCCAACCTGGGCATCTGGTTGGTTTTCGGCGGCATCATTTTCAACCTGAGCGGTCTGGCCTGGGTGGGTATCGCCCTTTTCGGGGCGGCGGTGCTGTTCACGCTGGTGACGCTTCCGGTTGAGCTCAATGCCAGCAGCCGGGCGCTGGACATGCTGAAGAAAACCAATCTGCTGAGCCAGCACGACCTGAAAGGAGCGAAGAGCGTGCTCAGTGCGGCCGCTCTCACCTACGTTGCCGCCCTCGCCCAGGCAATACTGCAATTACTGTACTTCGTCATGATGCTCTCCGGCGGCCGCCGGCGAAGCTAAAACCGAACTGACGATTTGCAGATCGTAAAACTACCGAATAGTAGACCAGGGCTCGGGGCCGAGGCCGGAGATGCGCGGTCAGCCCCGATCTGCTGGTCTACTGACTGTATGAAGCCGGCAGGTTCATGAACAACAAGCTCCATCTGTTCGATCTGACCCGCGCAGAGCTTGAAGCCTTTGTACAAACCCTCGGCGAGCCGCGCTACCGGGCTGACCAGATCTGGGGTTGGCTGTATCGCCGGCTGGCCGCCAGCTTCGACGAAATGACGAACCTGCCTTTAACCCTGCGGGACCGACTGGGGGAGGCGGCGATCATCTGCACGCTCGCGCCGGTCGCCGAAACGACTTCGCAGGCAACGCCGGCCCGGAAAACCCTGTTCCAACTGGCGGACGGCGAGAGCATAGAGGCGGTGTTGATGCACTACCAGCCCGGCGATCCCGACTACCGCAGCGAGACCGCCGGCGAACCGCTGCATGGGAGCAATGGCCACGATCAGGGCCGGCACACCGCGTGTATTTCCACCCAGGTCGGCTGTGCCATGGGCTGCGTCTTCTGCGCGACGGGACAGATGGGACTGGTGCGCCAGATGTCGGCCGGCGAAGTCATCGAGCAGGTGGTCTATCTGGCACGGGAGTTGCAGCGTGAGGACAAACGGCTCACCAATCTGGTGTTCATGGGCATGGGGGAACCCCTGGCGAACTGGCCGGCCACCTGGCAAGCGATGGAAACGCTAAACGACAGCGATGGTTTCAACATGGGCGCGCGGCGCATGACCATCTCGACGGTAGGTCTGGCGCCGGGCATTCGCCGGCTGGCGCGGGCCGGCCTCCAAGTGCAATTGGCGGTGTCAATCCACGCACCGGATGACGAACTGCGCAACCAACTGGTGCCTATCAACGCCCAGTATCCGTTGGGAGAAGTTATGAACGCCTGCCGCGACTACCTGACGCTCACGAACCGGCGCATCACCTTCGAGTATGTGATGATCGATCACGTCAACGATTTTGTGGAGCACGCCGGGGCGTTGGCGGGCCTGATTCAGGACATGCTGTGTCACGTCAACCTGATCCCGCTCAACCCGACGCCCGGCTCCGACATGCGGCCGTCGTCGTACGACCGCTGTGTGGCGTTTCAGAGCGTGCTCAGGCAGCGCGGCATCCCGACCACGCTGCGCGTCCGGCGCGGGATCGATGTGCAGGCCGGCTGTGGGCAGTTGCGCACGCGGGTGGATGAGGGGCTTGTGGGGCAGACAATGGCGAAGGAGCAGGAAGCATGGTACAAAAGCCTGTGAATGTGGAGGGTGATGCCTGGGACGTACTTGATGTGCTGACCGGGACTCTCGAAGCACCACACGATTGGGCCAGCGAACACGATCATTATCTCTACGGCACACCAAAGCGTCGGAGGGAGATCACTCGGCTGCTGGAACACTGCTTGAAGCACGATCATGGACATTGAAGCGCTTAAAGCCGAAGTCCGCGCCAATCAGTATGTCTATAGCCATCACGCGGAAATTGAGCGTCAAGCAGATAAGTTGACGTTTGGCCAAGTTGAAGAAGCCTTGCTGAACGGAGGAATACTTGAGGAGTATCCCGATACTGGTCGTGGCGAAAGTTGTCTTGTGGTGGGCTTCGCGGGAGAGGTGCCTATCCATGTGATCTGCGGTTGGCGTGGAGAGAAGGTGGCACTTATCACCGTCTACGTCCCACATCTACCGAAGTTTGTAGACCCCTGGACACGAGGAGCAAGAACTGATGAGAAAAACTCAATGTAATTTCTGTGGCAGTGAGCAATATGAAGAACGTCGAATCGATTATCTCTACAGCCACAAAGGCAAATACCTGCTGGTTCCTAACACGCCGGTTGAGATTTGCCTCAACTGCGGAATGGTTTACTATGATGCTGCCGTTCTCAAAGAAATCGAGCGGCGCTTCTTCGCCATTCAGTGTGAGGCTGAGCAGCCAGATCGCTACATTAAGATGCCGGCCAAGACCTACGCCTGAGGCGTGCGTCAACACTTCGCAAACAGAAGGCCGGCGTTCTACCAAACGCCGGCCCGGGATAAGTCCGAGGGATGTGCCGCTCCTAGAGCCGCACATCCCCAGTTGCAATCCGATAGTCCAGGTTCTTCAGACACTTCATGCAGACATGAATGCGGCGCTTCCGACCTCCAACGTGGATGGTCTTCTTCTGAATGTTCGGCTTAAACTGCCGCTTGGTATGCCGCATCGAGTGGCTGACGTTGTGACCGAACTGTGGTCCCTTGCCGCAAACTTCACATTTTGCCATATAGTTTCACCCCCTTTACGCGGGGGCTAATAATACCACAGGCTTGCCGTTTTGACAAACCTGCGCAAGAGGGAAGACTATGCCGGGCGAACAGACCCAACTTGGAAAGATTGAGATCTCGCCGGCAGCCGTGGCGGCACTGGCCAGCCAGGCCGTCCTGACCTGCTACGGCGTCGTCGGCATGTCGTCGCCGAGCCTGCGATACGGCCTGGCGGAGATTCTGGGACGCGAAAACTACCGGCGCGGCGTCCAGGCCCGATTGGTCGATGAAGAGATCGTCATCGACCTCTACGTGGTTCTGGAATATGGCACCCGCATCTCTGAAGTTGCTCAGAACATCATGCACAATGTAAAATACGGGGTCGAACATGCCCTGGGCATCCCCGTCGCGAGCGTCAACGTCCACGTTCAAGGACTGCGGGTGAGTTGATGCGAGTTGAAAGAGGCGTTGAACTAATAAATGGAGCACAGCATGGCGGAGGCAGTTGACAGGCAGACATCGACCAGACCAGGCGTCAGCCGGCACACATGCGACGGTCAAGAACTGAAACGCATGATCGGCGCCGGCACGGCGTGGCTGGAGAAGAATGCCACCCGCGTCAACGCCCTCAACGTCTTCCCCGTGCCGGATGGCGACACGGGGACCAACATGCTCCTCACCATGCAGGCCGCCATGGCCGAGATTGCCACAAGTCCATCCCACCATGCCGGCGAGATCGCGCGTGGCATCTCACAGGGCGCACTCATGGGCGCGCGCGGCAATTCGGGCGTCATCCTGTCCCAGATTCTACGCGGCTTCGCGCGCGCGCTGGCCGACACGCAAGCCTTCACGACGCACGACTTCGCCGGCGCACTTCGAGAAGGGAGCAACACCGCGTACAAAGCAGTCACCAACGCCGTCGAGGGCACGATACTCACCGTCATTCGCGAGGTCGCGGATGAGGCCGAGGCCACCGTCCAGCACACCGACGATCTTCAGGAGATGCTTGAACGCGTCGTTGAGGTCGCGGATGAGGCGGTCGAGAAGACGCCGAGCTTGTTGAAGATCCTGCACGACGCCGGCGTGGTCGATGCCGGCGGCCTGGGACTCCAGCTTATCTTCGAGGGAGCGCTGCGGTACATGCGTGGCGAACCCCTGGAGATCACAATGCCAACGCAAGAAACCCGGCTCGCCGATGTTCCCCTTGCCGGCGCTGCCGAGATGGCGTACGGCTACTGCACGGAATTCGTTCTTCAGGGGCAACAGCTCGACTACGAACAGATCAAACAGGAACTGCTGCAGATGGGGGACTCTGCCCTCATCGTCGGCGATGAGTATCTGATTCGCGTTCACATCCACACCTTCCGCCCCGGCCAGGTGCTGGACTACGCCACCGACCATGGCACGCTGCACAAGATCAAGATCGACAACATGCAGGAGCAGCACGAGCATTTTGTTGGGTTAGGTCTCGAAGAGGGCACGGCCGCTGCGCCGGAAGAGGCCGCCAAGCCCGAGCCGGTCGCGGTTGAGACTCTGAGCGGTATCGCCGTCATCGCCGTTGTGCCTGGCCCTGGCTTGGAGGACGTCTACAGGAGCATGGGCGCCAGCGCAGTGATCCGCGGTGGCCAGACGATGAACCCCAGCACCCAGGAGATGCTCGAAGCCATCGAATCCGTGGGCAGCGACCAGGTCATCCTGCTACCCAACAACAAGAACGTCCTCATGGTGGCCGAGCAGGCCGTGGAACTCGCGGATCGCCAAGTTCGGGTTGTTCCCACCCACACGGTGCCGCAGGGGATCGCCGCCCTGCTGGCCCTAAACTACCAGGCCGGCCTGGACGACAACACCCAGACTATGACCCGCGCCATGCACGACATCCAGACAGGCGAGGTCACGCGCGCCGTTCGCTCTGTGCGGATCAACAGCGTAGACGTCGAAGAAGGCGCGGTCATCGGGTTGGTCAACGGCCAACTGGTGGCGTGCAACAATGACACCGACGACATGGTGCTGACCATTCTCGACCACGTGGGCGCTGGCCAGTACGAAATCATCACCGTCTTCTACGGCGCAGACGTCAGCGCCGCGCAGGCCGAGGAGGTTGGCCGGCGAGTTCGCGAGACATACCCGGCGCAAGAAGTAGAGGTTGTCTCTGGCGGCCAACCGTACTACCATTATATCCTATCCGCAGAGTGAGGGCGAGGAGCCTGTAGTAACGACTTATGAAGTTTGAGAGAATAATCGGGGCACCAATACCTATATGTCATTCCGAACGGAGCGCTAGCGGAGTGAGGAATCCCTGCTACCTTGCAAGAAAGGACGGGACTCGTTGGTAAGTGAATCGGCACCCTCGAAGATAAAACTGGCTGCTTCCCCAGCGAAATCCGCCTTTTGGCGTACGGTCTCAGGGATTCCTCACCGGAGCCTGCCCTGAGCCCTGCCGAAGGGGTT
>JBHHTZ010000019.1:0-17620 GCA_046753605.1 Anaerolineae bacterium | reverse complement strand
GATCAGTACAGGCTTCGTGCCTTGACGATTTCGCCCCACACTTTGCCCCAACTGGCCAAGTTCAATCCACCGCCTGAGAAATGCGAGATGCTCTTTTGGTGAGCAGAAGGGGAGCAAATGAAGTCGGAAATCAACAGCCCGCAGAAGGACTCGATCCTTCAGCAACTCCTCATCCAAGCTGAAGAACAAGGATACCTGACCGCCGATGAAATCCTCGATTCACTACCTGACGTCGAGGATCACCTTGGGTCCCTGGAAGAGCTATATTTGAATCTTGAGGAAGAAGGCATTCCGATCTACACCAACGGTGACATTCCGGCCAGAAGTCGCGAACAAGATAACGCAGAGGTAATGCCAGACCTGGCATCCATTCCGAGCGACGATACCATTAGCCTCTACTTTGGTGAGATTCGCCCGATTCCCCTTCTTACGGCCGAACAAGAGGTGGATCTCGCCAAGCGTATCGAGGCAGGTGAAGAGGCCGCTCGACAGATCCGCTCCGTGGATAGCGGCCAGCTCGACGCCGGCAAGTGTGAAGAACTCCAGCAGTTGCGGCGATCTGGTGAGGAAGCCACCCATATCCTGGTTCAATCCAATTCCCGCCTGGTTATCAGCATTGCCAAGAAGTACACCGGTCAGGGTGTTCCATTCCTGGACTTGATCCAGGAGGGCAACCTGGGATTGATGAAAGCGGCCGAGAAGTTCGACTACTGCCTTGGCAACCGGTTCAGCACGTATGCCACATGGTGGATTCGTCAGTCTATCACACGGGCGCTGGCTGATCAGGGCCGCACCATTCGGGTGCCGGTCCACATGAATGACCGCATTCGACGGGTGTATGGGGTTGCCCAGTCTTTGGAACAGGAGCTGGAGCGCAAGCCCAGCCCCGAAGAAATCGCTCGGGAAATGGGCCTCTCGCCACGTCAGGTGCGGCAGGCGCTCCGTGCCAGCCACCGGCCGCTGTCTCTGGAGAAGCCGGTGGGCGAAGAAGGAGATAGTGAGCTGGGGCAGTTTGTCGAAGACGACCGCGCGCCAGACCCTGTGGAAGAGGCGTCTCTGTTCATGTTGCGGGCGGATGTCGAGGAAATGCTGCACTCCCTGACACCGCGCGAAGAGCGGATTCTGCGCATGCGTTATGGGCTGGGCGGCACCAAGCGGCACACCCTCAAACAAGTGGGCAAGAAGTTCGGGCTCACACGCGAACGCATTCGCCAGATTGAACAGGAAGCGCTTCGCAAGCTGCGCCACCCGCGCCGAAGTAGTAAACTGCGGAGCTACCTGTCTTAGCCGATGGGTTTGAGAGTTTTAAGGCCGCTCCCTGGTTCGGGAGCGGCCTTTTTGCTGCTCGCAGAGCCGGTCCTCTTTTCCCGCTTTCGCGTTTCTGCAATACCTGTAGTATAATTGTTGTGTGACTTGTCGCGGGCGCTCTGACCATGAGGTTGGGGACCCGCGTTTGTTATGAGAGCCTATCCCCCGCGTTCTATCGCGGAAGGCAAAGAACGCATTTGGGAGTGAAGATTGGTGTTTTTTCAGCGCGATAGGGTACAGGAACAGCAATTAGAAAAGGGCCTGGAGAAGACACGGCGCGGCTTTTTTGGCCGAATCGCCGGCCTCCTGGGGTCAAGCGACATCACAGACGAGACCTGGGACGACCTGGAAGCCTTGCTGATCCAGGCCGATGTCGGTGTGAGCACGGCCGTTGAGCTGGTGGCGGAACTGCGCCAGGAGGCATCCCAGCGCGGCTTGCGGCGCGCCGACGAGGTCCAATCGATGCTCAAGGCCAGGCTCATCCAGATCTTGGAGACGCCACAGCGTGACCATGCCGCCGGCCAGCGTCTGCTGACGGTCATCCTGATCGCCGGCGTCAACGGCTCTGGCAAGACCACCAGCATCGCCAAGCTGGCCAAAGTGCACAAAGAGCAAGGCCGGAGCGTGATCCTGGTAGCCGGCGATACCTTCCGCGCCGCCGCCATCGAACAGCTTCAAATCTGGGCGGATCGTGTTGGTGTGCCCGTGATCTCTTCGAAGCCCGCATCCGATCCGGGTGCGGTGGTCTTCGACGCCCTGCGGGCCGGCGTTGCCCGCAAAGCGGATGTCATCATCATCGACACAGCCGGCCGACTCCAGACGAAGTACAATCTGATGGAGGAGCTGAAGAAACTGCGCAACATCTGTAGCCGGCAGGTGCACCAGGCGCCTCATGAGACGCTGCTCGTGCTGGATGCAACCACGGGACAGAATGCCATGTCCCAGGCAAAAGCCTTCAAGGATGCCGTCAATATCACCGGTGTCATTCTTGCTAAGCTGGATGGCACGGCCAAAGGGGGTATGGCCTTCGCCGTCGCCAAAGAGCTTGAACTCCCGATCCAGTTTGTGGGAACAGGTGAGGGGATGGATGATTTCGCGGTGTTCGACGCGCAAAAGTTTGTTGATGCGCTGTTTGAAGAAGCTTAGGAGGAGGTAACTCAGATGGAGGAACTCATGATTCGCTTACAGACATTAGAGGACCAGATTCGCACGTTCAGGGGGCGTCTTTGACGTTGCCGGCAAGGCGGAAGAGGCTGCGAAGCTGCAAGAGGAATCAATCGCTCCAGACTTCTGGGACGATCATGAAGCTGCGCAGCGAAAGATGCAGCGGCTCTCGAATCTGCGCGACGAGGTCGATCTGTGGGATGGTCTCGAAGCCAGGATCGCCGATCTGGTAGACCTTTTGGAGATGGCCATGGGAGCCGGCGACCAAGCCATCGCGGATGAGATTGCCGGCGAGGCCGAAGAGGTGGAAGCGCAGTTAGCAGCATTGGAAGATCGGCTGCTGCTGTCGGGTGAGTATGACGACCACGACGCGATTCTGGCCATCCATGCCGGCGCCGGCGGCACCGAGTCGCAAGACTGGACCCAGATGCTGCTCCGCATGTACCTGCGCTGGGCAGAGAGCCGCAGCTATGGCACCGAGGTCATCGACCAGACCGAAGGCGAAGAGGCCGGCCTCAAGAGCGTCACGGTTGAGATCAGCGGCCACCAAGCCTATGGCTACTTGAAAGCCGAGCGTGGCGTGCATCGCCTGGTTCGCCTCTCCCCCTTCGACGCGTCGAATCGCCGGCACACCTCCTTTGCACTGGTAGAGGTGATGCCGCTGATCAACGACGATATTGACATCGAGATCGACCCCAACGACTTGCGAATTGACACCTATCGATCCAGTGGAGCCGGCGGCCAGCACGTCAACAAGACGAGTAGCGCGGTGCGCATCGTGCATGAGCCTACGGGCATCGTTGTTCAGTGCCAGAATCAGCGATCCCAGCTTCAGAACCGGGTGACGGCAATGCGGGTTCTGCGTTCGCGTCTGTTAGAGTTGGAGCTGGAAAAGCGAGAAGAGGAGCAAGTCCGATTGAAGGGGGAACACGTGGACGCCGGCTGGGGAAACCAAATCCGGTCATACGTGCTGCACCCGTACCAGATGGTGAAGGATCATCGGACCGAGTGGGAGACGGGCAAGACCCAGGCCGTGTTGGACGGTGACCTCGATTCGTTCATCCAGGCCTACCTCAAATCCCAGATTGGAGTACCCGCCTAGGCAATCGACAGCCTGCGACGACGGCAGTGCTATCGACGCAGTCTGATCGCCTGGAGAGAGCGGAAGTGAGCCATTCGGTTCATTTCCGCTCTCTCTCGAAAGGAGGAGAAAGATGAGAGCAAGGCCCACCCTGCAATGGTCTCTCGGACACAGTGGCTCTGCCCCCACTTAACTATACCAATTATACCCCGGTGAATGCCGACTGTCAAGCGAATATTACGTGAATTCGCACACATGTTCCACCCAAAGCCTGCGGCTTGATGCGTGACGAATGACCGATGACCGACAACGATATTCCGTATGGTTCTTGAGCCTGGATCGAGTCTTGACAGCCGGCCCCGAATTGACTACTATTGATTCGAGCAACACAGCATTCGTCTCATGGCCAGTTACATTCTCTATCGGCTTTTCGGCTGGTTCGCACCACATATTCCACCCAGGCTTGGCTACTGGGTCTTCGCGCGTCTCGGGAATCTGTTCTATCGGCTGGATGCCGGGGGCCGGCAGGCGGTTCAGGACAACCTCCGGCACGTGCTGGGACCGGCCGTGCCCGCCGGCGTTCTGGACGAGAAGGTGAGAACCACCTTCCGCATGCAAGCGTACAACTACTTTGACCTGTTCCGCTTGCCGGCTATGTCGGCGGAGGAGGTCACAGCCCGGCTGAACATCGAAGGGTGGGAGAACCTGGAGGCCGCCATTGCCCGTGGCAAAGGCGTCGTTCTTGTTTCCGCCCACTGCGGCAACATCGACGTTGTGATGCAGGTTCTGGGGATGCGGGGTGTCAACGCGACGCTGGTTGCTGAGCACCTGAAGCCGGAAAAACTGTATCGATATGTAACCAGCATAAGGGCAGGACACGGTACGACGATCATACCGGTGGATGGGTCCCTGCGTGTGCTGTTCCGTGCCCTGCGAGCCGGCGGGGTCGTGGTTCTGGCTCTCGACCGGGATGTGACGCACAGCGGTGTGGAGATCGAGTTCTTCGGTGAGCCCGCCGTACTGCCCGATGGATATGCCAGGCTGGCACGTCGTACAGGGTCGCTGATCGTTCCGGCGTTCGCATTGCGCTTGCCGGATCACCGGTTACGAGTGCGGCTGGAGCCGGCGCTGGATGTCCCCCAGACAGATGATCGGGCGGCCGATGTGCGAGGAGCGATGCGAAAGGCGCTAAGTGTCGCGGAAAGGTACATAGCGGAGCATCCCGAACAGTGGGTTATGTTCCTTCCGATCTGGCGAAAGGGAGATCAATGAAGATTGCTCAGGTGTCACCTTATGACTATCCCTATGCCGGCGGCGTACAGGAGCACATTCGCCATCTGAGTGAGCACTTCCAGGCTCAGGGCCACCAGGTGTGGATTCTGGCGGCTTCATCAGCAGACGAAGATGAACTGCAAGACAACATCATAAAAGTCAGCGACACGATTGTGCCGGTTCCTTTCAGTGGCTCTACCGTCCGCATCAGCATCTCGCCCCGAGTGTACTGGCGGATAAAGCGCATCCTGGAGGAAGGGCGGTTCGACATCATCCATCTCCACGAGCCGATTGTCCCGCTGCTGCCGCTGGTGGTCTTGCGTCACGCCGAAGCGGTGACGGTCGGGACATTTCACGCATATCGGGATTCCCATGCCGCGTACGAGTGGGGCAAGCCGGCCATTCAGCCCTTCATCGATCGGCTCAACGGCAAGATCGTGGTTTCTGAGGCAGCGCGCTCCACGGTCGCACGCCATTTTCCGGGCGAATACGTGACCATTCCCAACGGCGTTGAGGTAGACCGCTTCGCCGATGATCAGATTGCTCCCATCGCCGACTTCAATGATGGCCGGCCAAACGCCCTGTTTGTAGGCCGTCTCGACAAGCGCAAGGGGTTCAAGTACCTGTTGCAGGCCTTCCGCTTCATCAAAGCTGCTGTGCCCGAGGCGCGCTTGCTCGTCGTTGGCAAGTACGATGAGGAGGAACTGGAGCCATTCGAGTGGTACGTCCACCACCACGAACTGGCGGGAGTGCACTTCCTTGGATACATACCCGACGATGAACTACCCCGCTATTACCGCACCGCTGACGTTTGTTGTGTGCCGTCCACCGGGTTTGAAAGCTTTGGTATCGTGCTACTGGAGGCTATGGCATCAGGCACGCCGGTGGTCGCAACCAGCATTCCGGGCTACCGTGAGGTGCTGACGGATGGCAAGGAGGGACGGCTGGTGTCCGCCGGTGATGTCGATGAGCTGGCGTCGGCGACCATTGCGCTGCTGAACGACCCGGCGCAGCGCCGGCAGATGGGGCGCGCCGGCCAGGCAACCGCCCAACAATACCGATGGGAAACCATTTCGCGGCGCATTCTCGACTACTACGAGACTCTGCTGGCCGAGCGCCAGCGTCGCGTCCGCGAAGGTCAGCCGGCCGAGCACCCCTGGCGAGAGTTGGCCGGCAAGGTGTCGAGCTGGTTCGAACCGAGGACAGAAGGCGGTCGACGTGCTTAGCGAACGAGCGCGCGAAGTGACGCGGGGGCTTCGGCACGACATCGGGGGAATCGTCGCGCGTACCGGGTTAACACCAAACGTGCTGACCTGGCTCGGGCTCGCTCTGAATGTCTTCACGGCCTGGGTGCTTTCTCGCGGCGCCTTCACCGCCGGCGGAGTCCTGGTGCTCCTGGCCGGCGCCTTCGATGCGTTGGATGGCAGCGTGGCCCGGGCTACGGGTCGGGTCAGTACCTTCGGGGCCTTCCTTGACTCCACACTGGACCGGCTCTCTGAAGCCATTCTGTACTTCGGGCTGTTGACGTTTTTCGTGAGCCGGCCCGGCCATCAGCAGGAGATCGCCCTCACCTACCTCGCCATCGTCGGCTCGCTCATGGTCAGCTACACACGCGCACGCGCCGAAGGTCTGGGCTATGAGTGCAAGGTCGGGCTGTTCACTAGGTTGGAGCGGGTGTTGGTGCTTGCGTTGGGCCTGTTGTTGGCTCAACTCCGCATTGCGCTGTGGATTCTCGTGGCCGGCAGCTTTCTCACGGCTTTTCACCGCATGTGGCACGTTTGGAAAGCGGCATCGGATTGAGAGCGCGCCCGTCTACAGGAGGCAATATGGAATACGAAACAATCATCATCGAAGTTGAAGACGGTGTTGGGCTGGTGCGGCTGAATCGCCCCAAGGTGCTCAATGCGCTGAACAGCACGGTGAGCGCCGAGCTTGGGGATGCGCTGGAGCAGCTCGATGCCGATGAGAATGTCGGCTGCATCGTCCTCACCGGCAACGAAAAAGCGTTTGCTGCCGGCGCCGACATCAGTGAGATGGCGGGCGAATCCGCCGTGGATCTGATGCAAAGCGACCGCTTTCGGCACTGGGACCGAATCCGTCGCATTAAGAAACCCGTCATCGCGGCCGTGAGTGGCTACGCGCTGGGCGGTGGCTGTGAGCTGGCTCTGGCCTGCGACATGATCGTGGCCTCCGAGACCGCGAAATTCGGGCAGCCGGAAGTGACGCTGGGTATCATTCCTGGCGCCGGCGGAACCCAACGCCTGACGCGGGCTGTCGGCAAGGCGCTGGCGATGGAAGTGATTCTGGCCAATCGCTGGCTATCGGCCGGGGAGGCGGAACGCGCCGGCCTGGTTAACCGTGTCGTTCCGGTGGAATCATATCTCGAAGAAGCGATGGGGCTGGCGCGCAACATTGCCAGCCGTGCGCCGCTGGCCGTTCGGCTGGCCAAGGAGTCCATCAACCGGGCGTTCGAGACCGGGTTGACAGAAGGGCTTGCCGGGGAGCGGCAGAATTTCTATCTGCTGTTTGCCACCGAGGATCAAGCCGAGGGCATGCGGGCCTTCATGGAAAAGCGCGACCCAGAGTTCAGGGGGCGGTAGAGAATCATGCGGGTGTGTCAAATCCGGTTGTAGGGGCGATCCCTTGCGGTCGCCTTGGGTGGTGCAAGCCCCACCCCTACCACCCATTTGAACGCACGCGAATCATGTCTCCCCTGCCCGAGAGGAGTGCGCGGGGATGTTCTCACGACAGAGTGCAAGCCTGCTGTTCTTGTTGGCGGCCGGCCTCCTGCTCATGTCGGCGATTGGTGGGCCGTACACCAACATGGACTGGTCGGCCTACTCGGCGGACGACGCCACGGACGCGCCGGCGACAACCTTCGCCCTGGTTTCGCCGGCCACGGGCACGGCCACCACGACACTGACCAGCACAGCTACGGCAACGGCGACGCCGAGCGCATCGCCCACTGCGACGGCTTCTAACACGACAACGGCGACAACTACCACAGCCGCCACGGCCACACCAACTCCAACCTCAAGCGTGACCGTTACTCCCAGCTCGACGTTGCCAACAACGCCCACAACCACAGCAACCGGAACGATGACGCCTTCGCCCTCGGCCACGGCGACGTCTACAGCCACTGGCGGACCGCCGGCCACGTCCACCGCCACGACAACGCCGACGATGACCGCCACACCCGACACTGGACACATCGACGGCCAGGTGCAGGTGCAGGGCCGATTCAATGCTCAGGGCGTGCGAATCGACGTGGATGGCACGCCGGCTGCGACCACAACATCGAATGGGGACTTCGAAACATCGGGGGTGCCGCAGGGCACGCACGTGGTGCGCGCCTGGCTGCAAGGGTATCTGCCGGCGGAGAAGGCGGATGTCAGTGTGACGATCGGACAGACGACAACCCTGCCGGCGGTCCAACTGCGCGGTGGAGATGTTGACGGTGACAACGAGGTTGGGCTGCTGGACCTGGTCACCGTGGCCAGCAACTACCATACGACTCCGCCGGACGACCCACGCGCTGACATCAACGCGGATGGGTGGGTCGATTTGTTCGACCTGGTCCTCGTGGCCGGCAACTACCAACTCACGGGGCCGATCCAGTGGCCCTAGTTCCAGTGATCAGTAAGCAGTGATCAGTAATCAGATTCTGGTCACTGTTCACTGGTCACTGCTTACTGTTTACTGATCACTGATAACTGATGTTTCTTGGGACCAAAGCCGGCGTCGTCACGCTCCGCTGGGAGCGCGCTGGCTGGCGTCAGGTGGACAGTTCGCTGGCCGGCCGCGACGTTTGGGTTGTGGCTCACCGGCACGGCGACCCCGGCATGCTGTATGCCGGCGTGTACGGCGACAACCTGTACCGCAGCGAGGACGCCGGCCAGACCTGGCGCCCAATCGGTGGTGGCGAGGCACTGCGGCACGTCCGCGCCATCGCCTTTGCGCCCACGAGGCCGGAGACGCTCTACGCCGGCACGGAGCCGGCCAACATCTACCGCAGCGGCGATGGCGGCGATACCTGGCACGATCTGGGGATTCGTGAGTTAGCTGGCTCCGAGGGCTGGTCGCTGCCGTATTCGCCTCGGGCCGGCGCTGTTCGCACCTTTGCCCTGCACCAGGCTGAACCTGATCTGATCTACGCCGGCGTTGAGCAGGGAGGCGTTCTCAGATCGACGGATGCCGGCCAGACCTGGACCATCACCCGCGACACCGTTCACCCCGACATCCACACGCTGGCGCTCCATCCCGATGATCCGAAACTCCTCTTCGCTGCCACCGGCGGCGGCGTCTATCGCTCCCGCGACGGCGCTGAGACGTGGGAACGCCTGATCGACGGCTACACGCGCGGGATCGCCATTCACCCCATTCTACCCGAGATCCTGTTTGCAGGGCCGGCGCGGCGCGTTGGCCACGAGGGGCGCATCCTGGCCAGTGAGGACGGAGGTGACACCTGGGTGCTGGCCGCTCGCGGCCTCGAAATCCCGATGCTCAACATGGTGCAGTCCTTTGTGATGCCCCCCGACCTGCCAAACGACGTGTTTCTCCTGACGTCTCAGGGCCGGTTGCTGCGCAGCCGAGTCGATCACATTCGGTGGCGGCCTGTGGCGATGGGCCTCCCGTTTGTCCGCAGCGTGGATATCGCCGCGACGTGGGATACGTGATGATTGCGCTTCACGTGGGGACGAGACGCCCTGGTAGATTCTCGTTCGCCTTCCGAACCTCGCGCAGCAGCGCCGTCGCATACGCCCCTTTCGGTGCCGTGAATTCAAGGATGAGATCATCCCCGATGAGTTCCCACGTCAGGTCGTCAGGGTGCCAGCGCAGGACGCGGCGCGTACCTTTGAGTCGCGCCGGGCGGAAGCTCTCCAGCATGATCCCCTCCTCGCCCAGGATAGCTTGCTCGATCTGGCCGGCCTCCGCCCGCGCCTCCATCATCCGATACCCGTAAATCGGACCGGTAGCCGAGATTTCGAAGGCGGTGGCCCGAGGGGCTTCGACCTCTGGGTTCTCCACGATGAAGAGGCCGCCGGTGTCGTGCTTTTTCGCAACATCGCCGGCGATGACCGTGTCGAATATCCCGTTTTCGATCCGACGCGCCAGGTAACGATTGAACAGATGTGATTGGTAGGCCGACAGGTACAGACTGCGGTAGCGCCGCGCGCGAGAGTTGGGTACGTCGAGTTGCTTCAATGCCGCGCGGTCGTTGTGGAGCAGGGCATGGCCGGCCAGGTGATTCTGCCGCTCAACGCCGAAGCGCTGAGGGCCGAAGCCGTTGGGGACGCCGCGTGTGGTCAGGACGTCCAGGATGGCCGGCGCGCGTTCGACCGCCTCTGGATGCACGTGGCGGAGCCGGACGCGGAATCGGTTGCCGCGCAGGTGCCCCCGGCGCAGCTTGTGGGGATGGGGTACGGCGTCGAGAACGCGCAGGCCGTCAAACGCCAGGCCACGCAGTTGCTCAGGCGGAATGCGCGGCACGGACAGGCGTTGGCGTGCGACGGACTGGCGATCTTTGAGGCCGGCAATCCCGATGTCCCGTGCAGGTATTCCCAACACCGCCGCCAGTTGCCGGACAACGTCCAGGGTATTCAGACCACGCTTCTCGACAGTGATGAACGTGTGGTCGCCCTCGCCGCTGGGCCCGTAGGCCGGCAGCTCTTCGACGAAGAAGTCTTCGGGGTCGGTTTTCAGTTCCCCTCCGATGCCGGGCAGGCCGGCGGTGATGCAGGGCCAATAAAAGTCACAGGTTCTGCTATCCGTCGGGGACATGGTGTCTCACCATGTAGCATCACCGGAGAGTAAAACTGAGGATGGTTACAACAACCGTGATAATGGCTACGGCAGCCAGCGCCCAGTTGCGCATACTTGCAGTTAACTGGTCAAATCGTTGCTCAATATGCTCAAAGCGTTGGTTCATCTCAGCCCGCAGTTGCTCGCGCTCCTCTTTGGCGCCAGCGAAGCGTTGGTTCATCTCAGCCCGCAGTTGCTCGCGCTCCTCCTTTGCCTCGGCGAAGCGACGGTGCATCTCCCGACGAAGCTCTGTAATGCGGTGGCCGTTGCGGTCGATGGACTCTTCCAACCGTTGCGTCTCGCTGGAAACGAAACGGTCGTAGTACAGGGGGATTGGCTTCTCGGCAGCTTCCTGGAGCAGGCGCTCGCGCACTTCCGAGAACAGCGGTTCTCGCAGGCGTGTGTAGAGCGCCTGCTGGAGGGACTCCAGGGTTTCCTGGTCGATGTGCGGCGTTTCTTCAGGGTTTTGGTCAGCCATGTCCATCTCCACACGAATTGTACCACAGGTCACGGGACGCGGTCAAAGGCCATCGCTCAGGCGACGAGCCCACGACTTCACCGCCGGCTGTGGTTGGATATAATTGTGACCGGCAAATGCAATTACCTCGGAGGGTTCAACTCATGAAGATCGCACTTAGTACGGACGAACGCACCCATTTGGTGGACGCAGTGATCGAGGAACTGGAGAAGAGGGGGCACGATGTGCTCTATTTCGGGCCGGAGGCCGGCCACGAGGCAGACTGGCCCGTCGTCACCCGGGCAGCGGCCGAACGCGTCGCCCAAGGCCAAGCCGACGAAGGGATTGTGATGTGCTGGACCGGCACCGGCTGCAGCATCGCAGCCAACAAAGTGGCCGGCATCCGGGCAGCCCTGGTGCACGACGCCGAGACGGCAAAGGGTGCCCGCATCTGGAACCATGCCAACGTGTTGGCCCTCAGCCTGCGTGCCACCCCCGAAGCCGTTGCTAGAGAAATCCTCGATGCCTGGTTCAACACACCCTACTCCGACGACGAGTGGAACCAGCAGCAGATCGAGCGCATCCGAGAGATGGATACCAGCAGGCCGGGTAGCAGGGCAATCGCATCTTCTTCGAATTCAAGTCAAGACCAGCATCCCGAGTAGGTCAAGACGGCGTTTTCGGCCGAAAACGCCGTCTTGACCGTATCGAGGGGTGCGACTCACGCGACGGGACACCGCAAACCCGCACCCCTCGATACGCACTCGACGTCGTCTCGTGCTACTAGGGATGCTGATCTTGAGCTTGACGTGAGGCTAGCCACTTTAGATGCGATTACCCTGGGCCGGCCAGCTCTCATGGTTGACATGCCCACTGTTTTGATGTAACATTCAGCAACTACCCCGTACCTCATCGTTGAGTACCTCTCCAAGGGAGTTGCCATCTTGCAGCAAGGTCGCTCGATTGTTCTCGAAAGGAAGGGCAGGAAGAATGGATTTTGAGCTCAACGAAGAGCAACGCATGATCCGAGACCTGGCGCGGGACTTCGCTCAGAACGAAATTGCCCCCATCGCCTCTGAGATCGACGAGACGGGTGAATTCCCCCACGCAACGATCAATAAGATGGGTGAGCTGGGCCTGATGGGCTTGGAGGTATCGCCTGAATGGGGCGGCGCCGGCGCTGATACCGTGAGCTACGTCCTCGCCATGGAAGAGATCTCTAAGGTCTGCGCTTCTCATGGCGTCGTCATGTCGGTAAACAACTCTCTGGTCTGTTACGGCCTGGAGAAGTTCGGGACCGATTACCAAAAGGAGCGTTTTCTCATACCTTTGGCCAGCGGCAAAGCCATCGGCGCGTATGCGCTGACAGAGCCGCAGTCAGGGTCCGATGCCGGCAACATGCTCACGACGGCAGTCCGAGATGGCGACGAGTGGGTCATCAACGGACATAAATCCTGGATCACCAGTGGACCCGTGGCCGACTACATCATAACCTTCGTAGCGACCGATCGGCAGGCCGGCCATCGGGGGACCAGCGCCTTCGTAATTGACACCTCGTTACCCGGAGTTGAACGGGGCAAGATCGAACCCAAACTGGGGATTCGTGCATCCGCGACCTGTGAGATCATGTTCGACGGTTGTCGCCTGCCGGCTGATCACCAGATTGGCACTGACGGCATGGGGTTCAAGATTGCGCTGTCGATCCTGGATGCCGGCCGAATCGGGATTGCGGGGCAGGCCAACGGTATAGCGATGGCTGCGTACGAGGCAGCCGTCGAGTACGCCAAAGAGCGGACGGCGTTCGGGCAGCCGATTGCCGAATTCCAGGCCATTCAGTTCAAACTGGCTGACATGCACACCCGCATCGAGGCGGCGCGCATGCTGACCTTCAGCGCTGCCGTCAAGAAGGATCGTGGGGACCGATTTAGCGATGCGGCCGCCATGGCCAAACTGTATTCCTCGGAAACGGCCAACTGGGTGACGTACGAGGCACTCCAGATTCACGGTGGTATGGGATACTCCCGAGAGTTACCCATCGAGCGCTACTATCGCGACGCACGCATCACAACAATTTACGAGGGGACGTCGGAGATTCAGCGGATGGTGATTGCACGGCATCTGCTACAAGAATAGCTAGATGGCTAGATGGCTGGATGGCTTGTTGGCTTGCATACCATCCAGCCATCCAGCCATCCAGCCATCTAGCCACCTGTGAATCAGAGGAGACGCTTTATGGCTGTTGAGTTGAGGGATTTCGTCAAAGAGCACGCACGCCAGATCGAATCACTGATTGAATCTGGAGTTGACCCACAGGTTGCCGCACTGCGAGAGCTCAAGAATCAGGCAGCCCTCGGCGGGGGTCCGAAACGAATTGAACAACAACACGCGAAGAGTAAGCTGACCGCTCGCGAGCGGCTGGACCTCCTGCTGGATGACAACAGCTTTCAGGAACTGGATACGTTCGTGACTCACGACATCCATGATTTTGGTATGCAGGACAAGAAATTCATGGGCGACGGCGTCGTGACTGGCTACGGCACAGTTGATGGCCGGCTGGTCTATGTTTTCTCCCAGGATTTTACCGTCCTGGGTGGATCGCTGGGATTGGCGCATGCGCAGAAGATCTGCAAGATCATGGACATGGCCATGAAGAACGGGGCGCCCGTCATCGGCCTCAACGATTCGGGCGGCGCCCGAATCCAGGAGGGTGTGCTAAGCCTGGGCGGGTATGCTGACATCTTCTTGCGGAACGTCCTGGCGTCCGGCGTTGTACCGCAGCTCTCGGCGGTACTCGGACCGTGCGCCGGCGGCGCTGTGTATTCGCCGGCCCTGACAGACTTCACGATCATGGTCAAGGATACCAGCTACATGTTTGTTACCGGGCCGGACGTGGTCAAGACTGTGACTCACGAGGATGTGACGTTCGAGGAGCTAGGAGGAGCGGTAGTACACAACACCAAGAGCGGTGTGGCCCATTTTGCCGCCGACAGTGAGGAAGCGGCGCTCTCGACGTTGCGTTTGTTGCTGGGTTACATCCCCCAGAACAATATGGATGATCCGCCCGTTGTGCCCCCAACGGATGACCCACTCCGCATGGACGAATCTCTGGACAGCATAGTTCCCGAAAACCCCAACAAAGCGTACGATATGCACGAGGTTATCCGGCGTGTCGTCGATGATGGGGAGTTTCTCGAAGTACACGAGCACTATGCGCAGAGCCTCATCGTCGGCTTTGCGCGGCTGAACGGCCGCTCCATCGGCATAGTGGCCCAGCAGCCGCTGGTGTTGGCCGGCGTGCTAGATATCGACTCGTCGATCAAGGGAGCCCGCTTCGTGCGCTTCTGCGACTGCTTCAACATCCCGTTGGTGGTGTTCGAGGATGTGCCGGGATTCATGCCCGGCCTGGCACAGGAGCACGGGGGGATCATCAAGCACGGCGCCAAACTCCTGTACGCTTTCTGTGAAGCAACTGTCCCCAAGGTAACGTTGATCACGCGCAAGGCTTACGGCGGCGCCTACGACGTGATGAACTCCCGCCATGTCCGGGGCGACATCGTTCTCGCCTGGCCCAACGCCGAAATCGCTGTGATGGGACCACAAGGCGCAGTGAACATCATCTTTCGCCGCGAAATTGCACAGGCTGACGATCCAGATGCCCGCCGCGATGAGCTGGTAGAGGAATATCGCGCCAAGTTTGCCAATCCGTACGTAGCAGCCTCGTACGGCTATATCGACGATGTGATTGAGCCGCGCGAAACCCGCCCCAGACTGATCAGCATTATGGACATGTTGCAGAATAAGCGGGACAGCAACCCACCGAAGAAACATGGCAACATTCCCCTGTAGGAGAAACCTATGTTCAAGAAAGTCCTGATCGCTAACCGGGGCGAGATTGCGGTTCGCATCCTGCGGGCGTGCCACGAACTTGGCGTCCAGACCGTCGCCGTCTACTCAGACGTGGACCGCTCGGCGCTGCACGTTCGGTACGCCGATGAGGCCCACAACATCGGCCCGCCGCCGGCCCGCGACAGCTATCTGCGCATCGACAAGCTGATCGATGTGGCCCGCAAGAGCGGCGCGGAAGCGATTCATCCCGGCTACGGTTTCCTGGCGGAGAACCCCGAGTTCGCCGCCGCCTGCGAGGAGGCCGGCCTCGCGTTCATCGGTCCATCCCCCGATGCCATCTCAGCCATGGGTGACAAAGTCGAAGCTCGCCGGCTCATGAAAAACGCCGGCGTGCCGGTGATACCAGGCACAGAAGTGGACTTGAGAGACGATGAGATCACCGCCGCCGCCGAAGAAGTCGGGTTTCCGCTGTTTATCAAGGCCGCAGCCGGCGGGGGTGGCAAAGGGATGCGGCTGGTCACAGACCCCGACGAACTGGAGCGATCCCTCGGTGCTGCCCGCCGGGAAGCTATGGGGGCCTTTGGCGACGATCGTGTGTACCTGGAGCGGGCGATCCAGGGCGCGCGCCACGTCGAGATCCAGGTGCTGGCCGACGAGCGCGGAAACACCATCCACCTGGGCGAGCGCGAGTGTTCCATCCAACGCCGGCATCAGAAACTGATCGAAGAGTCGCCTTCGATGGCTATCAACGATGAGATTCGACAGCAGATGGGGGATGTTGCCGTGCGAGCTGCGCAAGCAGCGAACTACCGCAGCGCCGGCACTGTCGAGTTTCTGGTCGATGAGGACCGCAACTTCTATTTCCTCGAGATGAATACGCGGCTCCAGGTTGAGCATCCGGTCACGGAGTTCGTCACCGGCGTCGATATCGTGAAAGAGCAATTGCGAGGGGCAGCCGGGCGACCCTTGCGCTACACGCAGGACGACATCACGCTAAAGGGGCACGCCATCGAATGCCGCATCACCGCCGAGGACCCTTACAACAACTTCCTGCCCTCCAGCGGCCGCATCACAAACATCTATGAGCCAACCGGACCGGGGGTGCGCGTCGATGCCGGCGTGTATGAAGGCTTCGAGGTATCGCTGTTCTACGATCCCCTCGTTGCCAAGCTGATCGTGTGGGGCGACACGCGCGGCGAGGCGCTGCTTCGCATGCGTCGGGCGCTGAATGAGTATCGCATCATCGGCATCCAGACCTCGATTCCGTTTCATCAGCAGGTCATGGACGTCACGAATTTCATTGCTGGTGCGTACGATACATCTTTCCTCGAGAAACACTTCTCCATGATTCCTGATAAACACGGTGAGCACAGTGAAGTCGCAGCGATTGTTGCGACCGTGCTGACACACAGACGCCGGCAGCAGGCTCTGACCACGATCGCGCCACAACAGGGCGGCGGCCGCGTCAGTATGTGGAAATTGGCCGGCCGGCGGGGGGCGCTGCGATGAAGTACATTGCTACCATTGATGGCCAGGACTTCACCATTGACATCGATCGCGACGAGCGCATCTCTCTGGAAGGAACACCGGTCAGCATTGACCTGGAAAGCATCGACGGCCGGTCCTTGTTCTCGCTGATCCTCGACCGTGCGTCGTATGAGGTATTCACCGAGCGGCATGAAGGCCGGTATTTCGTGACGATTGACGGTGATCGCTACGAAGTCCGGGTTGAAGACGAACGGATCAAGCAACTCCGAGAGCTGAGCGGCGCTAAGCGCGAGGAGGCCGGCGAGCTGCGAATCGCCGCTCCCATGCCAGGCCTGGTCGTGAACGTTATTGTTGAGGAGGGTCAACAGGTCTCAGTCGGCGACGGAGTGGTGATCCTGGAAGCGATGAAGATGGAGAACGAGATTCGAGCGCCCAGCGCCGGCATTGTCGAGAGTATCCGCGTCTCCGCCGGCCAAACCGTCAACCAGGGCGACGTTATGGTGGAGCTGGCGCCGCCTCAGTAACCAGTGATCAGTGACCAGTGATCAGTATTCAGTCCAGCCACTGATCACTGATCACTGATTACTGATCACTGATCACTGGTAAGATGACTGATTACACACTGATCTTCGACGGCGGCAGTCTGGGCAACCCGGGTCCAGGGTATGGAAGCTACGCCCTGATTCGCAATGGGGATGGCGCGCAGCGCATAGAACGCGTGGACTTCGGCGAGAACATGACCAACAACGTGGCCGAGTATCGCACCCTGATTGGCGGCCTGGAGGACATCGTCGGCGCGATCGAGCAGGCCGGGCGCGATCCGTCGGAGTTCTCCATTGAGGTGCGGGGGGATAGCCGGCTGGTTCTCAATCAGGTGGCCGGCAAATGGAAAGTGAAAAAGCCTCACCTGCGCCCTCTTCGCGACCGCACCCGCAAGTTGCTCCGTCGCTTCGGTAAGTTCGAGTTGGTCTGGCAGGAGCGCAGCGAGAGCGTGGACGTACTCGGACATTAAGTCGGGTGGCTACCCGACCCTGACAAGGCGGCTACTGCCATCATGAGAATCTTGACGGGTCACCGATGACCGAGCAGGTGTTTGTCGCACGCGAGCGAGAACTGGCCCAACTTCAGACGTTCCTGGGCTGCGCCATGGCCGGCCACGGCCAGGTGTGCTTCGTCACGGGCGAGGCCGGCGCCGGCAAGAC